>JBDKRF010000419.1:0-5954 GCA_039683525.1 Clostridiaceae bacterium | reverse complement strand
AATCTCCTTTTTTTCTATCTGTCTCCTGCGAGAATTGCTGCTCTTCCGCCGGCCTCGCTGCGGTGGATATCGGCCTGTACGTCTCGGCGCTAATTGCTGCAAGGATCAGTCTTGGGTAATCCGTGGTCACGCAGAAATCGTTTTTTTGTTCGATTCTCGAATCGCGGCTTCATCGATGCATCGTTTCGGATACGCAAAAACATGATAATCCTGATTGCGATGTATCGAATTAAACTCATTATAAATGTGTAAATGAAACGCAACCATAGTGGTTATTATATAGTAACCACGTCAATCTCGCATATCGAAGCGCGTGACGCAGGGTTGCACGTAACCGCTTCAAGATTGGCGCGCGTATCCCAACTCGATCAATCGCTCATCCGTGTTCGTGGTCAACTTGCTCCTTGGTTACATCATGAACGTGCTGATGCTCCTCTTCCCTTTCCTTCACATGCTCATGCAGGTGCATGTGCGTATGCGCGTGTTCGTGGGTATGCGTCAGTCCGTCATGCCGGTGCTCATGCGTGTGCAGATGCACGTGTGAATGCGTGTGCTGCAAAGTGATGGTATCGGTGATTGAAAAGTATGTGCCGAGCATCATGATCGCAAGCGCGATGATGAATTGCAATTCCAGACGATCCCGAAACAGGATCCAGGAGAAGATCATGCCGAGAAATGGCGCCGCCGCATAAAAGGCGCTGGTCTTCGCTGCTCCCAGATCACGCTGTGCGCGAATATAGAAGAAGATGCTGAGTCCATACGCAGCAAACCCAAGCAGCAGTGCCGCGCAAACGTAGATCAGCGCGGGAACCGACTCACCGAGCACGAGCGCGATCACGAGAGAGCCAAGTCCGGAAAAAACGCCCTTTAGTATCACAATCTGCGCCGTATTCCTCGTAGAAAGTTTCCGCGTGCAGTTATTCTCCAGTCCCCAGCAAACGCATGCTGCGAGAATCAACAGTGAATCGAGCGAAAACGACAGGTTTTGGCCGGGTTTTAGGGAAAGCATCACGCTGGAGAGCGTGATCAGCGCGATTGCAGCCCAAAGTTTTGGCGAGATTTTCTCGGAAAACAGCGTGAGCGCCAGAATCGACGTTGCAACGACCTCAAAGTTTCCGAGCAATGCCGCGCTCTCAGCCGAGGCGCGCTTGAGTCCCCACATGAGCAGGATCGGAGCGGCGATATCGAGCAGAATCATGCCGAGCACAAACGGAAGATCGCGCCCAGACCAGCTCGACTCGCTCTTATTTTTGCGCAGACGGAATAGGTAGAGCAAGCCGATGCCGAATCCCGCGCCAAGATAGAGCAGCGCCGCCATCATCGCAGGCGAAACGGATTGCAGCAGCACTTTGGAGAGCGGCACATTCAGCGCGTAAAGCGCCGCCGCGAGAAAGGCATATCCTATTGCAATTGCTCCGGTTCGTTTCGTGCGTTCCATTCCCGTTTCCTCACTGTTCTTCCGGCTAATGTGTCATCATCACGGATTTTATTATCCTTGCGCGATCAAATGTGTTTCTCGCAAAACATCAGGCTTTTTTTGCCGATAAACTGCCCGTGTCATCTACATCAAATCTTCACAAGATTGCCGTATGATATTTCCACAAGCAAGACCACGCATCTGGTTCTTTTCTGGTTCCAGTGTATCATTTTTACCAGAGGAAAGGAATTTACATGGATCAAAAACGAGTGTTTCACATTTCAGGCATGACCTGCGGGCATTGCGAGGCGCGCGTATCCAAAGCCGCACGCAGCGTCTCCGGCGTGACCAGTGCGATCGCGTCATTTTCCCGCAATCGCCTCGAGGTGACGTATGATACCGATGTGATTGACGCGGAAACGCTGGTTCCCGCCGTAACGGAAGCGGTCACCGCCGCAGGTTATCGCGTTCAGGGCGCTGACAAACAGGCGCAGCCGATCTGGAAGGTCGTTCCCGTCGTCATCATCATCCTTGCGCTGTATCTGCTGTTGCGCTATACGGTCGGCTTCGACTTCTTTGGCTATATTCCAAAGATCGACAGCACGATTTCGCTTTCCGCGCTATTCATCACCGGATTATTCACCAGCGTGCATTGCATCGCGATGTGCGGCGGCATCAACCTCTCCCAAAGTGTCGGTACAACAGGGACGGCACAAAGCAAGCTGAAAAACCCGCTGTTGTACAACCTAGGACGCGTAATTTCCTATACCGTCATCGGCGGCGTGGTTGGCGGCATTGGCTCCGTGCTATTCCTGAGCGAGACCGTAAAAGCGATTCTGCTCGCGCTCGCCGCCGTCGGCATGCTGCTGATGGGGCTTAGCATGCTGGGTTGGTTGCCATGGTGGCTGACTCCGCGGATGCCGCGCTTTCTCACGAAATCTCTCGGCAAGGCAGGCCTCGGAAAAGGTCCGCTCGTGGTCGGCTTACTCAACGGGTTCATGCCCTGCGGGCCGCTGCAAGCGATGCAGCTCTACGCTCTTGCCACGGGCTCCCCGCTGACCGGCGCACTGTCGATGTTCCTCTTTTCGCTTGGCACAGTTCCGCTGATGCTCGGCGCGGGCACGCTCTTCTCCGTTTTAAAAGGCAAGTTTGCCTATATCGTTCAGCGCGTGAGCGCGGTGCTCGTAGTTTTCTTCGCCGTCGTGATGGCGGCAAACTCACTTTCGCTGCTCGGCGTTCGCTCGTCTTCCTCTGTTGAGGCGCCGCCCGCGGCGACAGCCGCCGCAAAGACCGAGTCGGACTCCCTGTTGCAGCAGGCGCTGGACAAAGGCTATCTTCCCGCGACGCTGGATGGCAATGTGCAGAAGATTCAGGCGAACCTGAACCCCTCCGTCTATCCATTCATCATCGTACAAAAGGGGATTCCGGTCGAACTGACGATCACCGCGAAGGAAAGTGACATCACCGGATGCAACCAAACCGTGGTGTTCCCGTCCTTCGATGTGAAAAAGGCACTGACACCTGGTGATAATGTGATAGAATTTATACCAAATGAGACAGGTTTGATTTCATACACCTGTTGGATGGGAATGTTGGACGGACGAATCCTGGTCGTCGACGATCTCTTTGGTTCTAGCACAACTTCCCCGTCGTTACCCACCGCGACCCCCGCACTCGAATCGACCGCACCAAACCTCAATCCTGCCACAAAAACAGGCGGTTGCTGCGGTTAAGGAGGAACCTAAATGAAAGAACAAAATTATCAAGTCACCGGCATGACCTGCTCCGCTTGCTCCGCCGCCGTACAGCGCGCGGTCGGCAAGATGGAAGGCGTAGATCACGCAGAGGTGAATCTTGCCACCGAAACACTTCGCGTTCAGTTTGATGAGGCGAAGGTTGACTTTGACAAGCTGCAAGCTGCCGTGACGCGCGCAGGCTACGGCCTTGAGGCTCCGCAGGTGCTCAAGCACGCGGAGCTCGGCGTAGAGGGCATGACCTGCGCCAGCTGCTCTTCCGCTGTGGAACGCGCGCTAAAAAAGCTCGACGGCGTGAGCGAACCCTCGGTCAATCTCGCCACGAACCGCGCTACGTTCTCCTATGACCCGACAAAAGTAAAACTCGTGCAGGTACGCGAGGCGATCACCAAGGCGGGCTACACCCCGCTCGACCTCGCGACCGAAGACACGCGGAACGCCGAGCAGGAGAAGCGCGAAAAGGCACTCAAGCGCATGCGCCTACGTTTGATCATAGCCATCGTGTTCGCAACCCCGATTCTTTACATCGCTATGGCGCACATGTTTCCGAAGCTCGGCGTTCCGCTGCCTGCGTTTATGAATCCACATGTGTTCCCGCTGGTATTCGCGCTGGTGCAGCTCTTCTTAACGATTCCCGTGCTGATCGCAGGCGGGCGCTTTTTCCGCGTTGGATTCAAAACCCTGTTCAAGGGTTCGCCGAATATGGATACGCTGGTCGCAATCGGCACCGGCAGCGCATTTCTCTACGGCGTCTATGCGACCGTCTTGATCTATCTTGGGGACTTTGGCTTTGCGCAGCATCTCTATTTTGAGTCCGCTGCGGTGGTGATCACACTCGTCATGCTTGGCAAATACCTTGAAGCAGTCAGCAAGAGCAAGACCTCCGAAGCAATCAAAAAGCTCATGAACCTCAAACCCAAGACCGCAATCATCGTTAAAAACGGCACCGAGCTGGAGGTATCGCTGGATGAGGTCGCCGTAGGTGACATCGTGCTCGTGCGCCCCGGTAGCGCGTTTCCCGTCGACGGAACCGTGCTCGACGGTGCTTCGAGTGTGGACGAAAGCATGCTCACGGGCGAGTCTCTGCCTGTCGAAAAACAAGCGGGTTCTGCCGTGACCGGCGGCAGCATCAACGGCGAAGGTCTGATTCGCTTTACCGTGACGCATGTCGGTGAAGATACGGCGCTTTCGAAGATCATTCACCTCGTCGAAGAAGCGCAGGGACGCAAAGCGCCCATCGCGAAGCTCGCGGATGTGATCTCCGGCTATTTCGTTCCCACCGTGCTGGGCATCGCGGTGCTCTCTGCGGTCATCTGGGCGCTGGTCGGCCGCGACTTCAACTTCGTACTCAATATCTTCGTGACCGTGCTGGTCATCGCCTGCCCGTGTGCGCTGGGTCTTGCAACCCCAACCGCCATCATGGTGGGCACCGGAAAAGGCGCGGAGCTCGGCGTTCTTTTCAAGGGCGGCGAAGCGCTTGAGACCACGCACGGCATCCAGGCCGTCGTGCTCGACAAAACAGGCACCATCACGCAGGGCAAACCGGAGCTCACCGATATCGTCCGCTACACGGCGCAAGAGGAAGCAGGCGTGCTTGCGATGACCGCCAGTGCTGAGCGCGGCTCGGAACACCCCATTGCGCGGGCAATTGTCGCCGCGGCGCAGTCCCGTGACCTGCAACTGCAGGAAGTCGAAGCGTTCCGTGCCATCCCCGGCAGGGGCATCGAGGCAACCGTCGGTGGTCACCGGGTACTTGCGGGCAGCGCAAAACTGCTCATTGAACACCAGATCGACATCTCCCGCTCGGTTGGCGACGCGGTCGCCCTCTCCGGTGCCGGGAAGACGCTGATGTATATCGCGCTCGACAACGTGCTCTACGCGCTGATGGCCGCAGCCGATGCAGTCAAGCCCACGAGCCGTCAGGCAGTCGAGCAGCTCAAGTCTTTGGGCCTCGAGGTCTATATGCTTACGGGCGACAATGCCGCGACCGCAAAGGCGGTTGCCGAAAGCGTCGGCATCGACCATGTGCTCTCGGATGTGTTGCCGGATGGCAAAGCAGCCGAGGTACAGCGGCTGCAAGCTCTGGGCAAGCGCGTCGCCATGGTAGGCGACGGCATCAACGACGCACCAGCACTCGTGCAGGCGGATGTCGGCATGGCGATCGGCACGGGCACCGACGTTGCGGTTGAGTCCGCCGATGTCGTGCTCATGCGCGGAGACCTCTCCGCTGTCAGCGCGGCGGTTGCGCTCTCAAGAGCCACCATCCGCAACATCCGGCAAAACCTCTTCTGGGCGTTTGCCTACAATGTCGTGGGTATTCCGTTTGCTGCGGGCGTATTCTTCGCCTTCGGCGGCCCGCTGCTCACGCCCGTTTTCGCGGGCGCTGCGATGGCGCTAAGCTCCGTTTCGGTCGTGAGTAACGCACTGCGCCTCAAGCGGTTTCGCCTGAAAAACAAAGTCTAGGAAGGAAACGAGTCGTATGAAAAAGATTGCATCCGCTGTTCTTTCGCTCGCGCTTGCCGTTGCTCTGTTGACAGGGTGCGCCGCGACAGACGTGATCCTCAAATACAGCCCTGCGTCACTGGATCAGATCGTGGAGAAATTCCAGAATCTTGTGACGGACACCACACAGGACGACCATTACTATACCCTCTCTGCGGACAACGAAACGCTGCTGAAAATCAGCAACGATTATAGCCTCACAGGGAAGGAAGACCTCGTCATCCAAACGCCGCTCAAGCCCTTTGTGGATGCCGGTCTCGACCCGGCAAAGCTCGGCGCGG
>JBDKRF010000418.1:0-6775 GCA_039683525.1 Clostridiaceae bacterium | reverse complement strand
GAACGAGGAGAAGCGTGAGAAGATCACGTTGATCTCGCTCTGGTACAGCGTCCAGATGTTGATCAGCGCGTTCATGCCCTCGTTGGGCGTGTGAATCTGTAGCTTCTCGATTTTTTTCTCCCAGAACAGGCGGAGTTTTTCAAATTGCTCGTCTGCCGCAGCGGCGCTGGCGTACCGTTGCCGCATGGCCTTACCCGCCTCCAGCCCGCCTTCGCCGAGCAAGAAGATCAGCCGCACGCTCTCGCCGGGCTGCAACGTCAGCCGTTTTTGCAGCGAGCCGCAGTGGTTGCCGCCGAGTTCCGCGCTGCCGGAGCACACGCCGCGCTCCACCGAGACGGGGTTGTGCTCCGTATGATACGTGCCGATGAACGCATCCCGCAGGCAGTCGTAACCATCCGGCTCGAAGCTCGACGTAAAGAACTGATATCCGTCTTCTTCATAATATAAATCGTGTTCGATGACGCCATCATGATAGCGCGAGCCCGCTGCGTAGAGGCTCATCTGAAAATTTCGGTTGTCCATGTCGATCTGGTGAAACGAAAATTCGCAATAAGAATACGCGGAAAGATTCCGCACGCGGTCGCTGTCGTTTCGGATTACGACATCCCAAATCTCCACCGGGTCGTCCTCGGCCACAAACAGCGTCTGCTCCGCGTGGATGCCGCGGTAGTCGCAGAGGTATTTGCTATAGGAAAGCCCGTGACGGCAGACGTATTTAGCCTGATCGAGGGGTTTACCGACCGGCTGCCAGCTGATGCTCCAGAAGTCGCCATCCGCGTCGTCCCGTAAATAGACGTAGTGCCCGGGGAAATCCATCGGCACGCCATTGGCGCGAAAGCGCGTGATGCGGTGGTATTCGCTGGAACCGGAGAAGAGGTATCCGCCCGCCGTCTGGTTGACGACGCCACACATATCCTTCGTTCCTATATAGTTTGTCCAGGAGACAGGCGTGTCTACCCGGTCGATTACATACTCGCGGTGCAAATTGTCAAAATATCCGTATCGCATCCTCAGCATCCTCCTTCTGGCACGTTCTCGTTATCAAAGTATCATAACGTATGCACAGAATCCTACGTTTGCATTATACCCAAGGCCACAGAAATCGCCTACGATGACGGATGCGTTCTTTTGCCTGTGGTTGTCAAGGTCGGGAAACTATACTGAGCGGATCGCGTCTGATTCTCGTTTGAAAGCACGTTTGTCAGTAAGAGTCATTTGCGGTAGAAGCGATCAAAAGAAAAAGGCTTCGCTAGCTCGGAGGAGCAACGAAAGCCCTTGGTTTGGAAGTACCATCTATGAAAACTTCGCGTCGGAATTCTATCCCCTCATGATATCATCTCACGATATTCGGGGTGATGAAATCAATTGTTCTCTGGCAGCAAACTTAGTGTTTGGAGCTTGCATCCAGGCTGACGCCGTTGATTCCGTTCATGATGCTCGGTGTGATATTCTCAAACATGGAGTCGTGATTGACATCCGGCCCTACATTCGACGCAAACAAGCCGAAATACTCCATGCTGCATACTCCGGTGGACTCGACCGTCCAACCCTTGGCGGCCTGCGACGAATGTCTCTGAAAAGCAGCAGTTGCAACCTCAAGCAATGTTTTTCCGTTGTATTTCTTGAGCGGCGCGTTTAGGTCAAACGTTATTTTATTCTCGCTGTACATATGAAGGTACAGTTTACCCGGCTTCCAGACTCCGTACTTTTCAGCCGATTCAGGGAATTTCGTAGGGTCGGATGCTTGCGCAAACGCGAGCTGCGTCGCAAGGCTGGTTTCCATATGCGCTCCGTGACCATATTCGCCGCCGACGTCGTGTGAGACAACGACGGAGGGTTTGTACTTGCGAATCAGTTCAACAACATACTCCACCGCCTTGTCCAGCGACCAATATCGCTCCATGGATTCCAGAGAATTTGTCATCATGTCGTGCGCCGCACGCAATGTCGGCGCATACTTCTCGCCGAGCATCCAGCAAGCCTCTTCCGCTTCGAAGCGGCGCTCTGCCGTCCCCCACGTCATATATCCGGTTACGGCAGTCTTTCCCTCGTTCATGTAAGTGAGTGCCGGGGCGGCAAGAAAGACACTCTCATCATCCGGGTGCGCAGCGATGACCAGTAGATCCACCCGGTCGCCTTGAAGCGATTCCCATCTAGGTGCAAACTCAGGAATGGCGCCCGCATACACCGAGATGTTCGATATCGCAAACGCGATGTCAGGGTTTGTGGAAACAAACTTAAACTTTTTGTATTCGGACATACTCGCGGGCACCTCCGCGAACTCTGTCCTTCCGCAGTTCTCGCCGCCGCTGTCTGCGAGGATCTCTATGCCGTCTGCATCGTAAGCATACAAGTTCCAAGTCGGCGGAGGGGAATCCCACTTGAAATAAAAGCCTATGATATCCTTGATATCGCTTGGTACATCAACGGTGATACTCTGATCTCCCGGATAACTCTGCCATGCACTTTTCATGCTGGCATCGCGGGCGTAGAAGAACTCACTCCTGTTATTCGTTACAGCAAAGGTGCACTGCTTTCGCACGTCTGCATATGGCTGGGCGTCAGCAGCAGCAGCGGCCGTCGCGGTCGGCCGGGAAGCCTCCGTGGCTGTTGGAGTCGGCTGAGGAGTCGCTGTAATCGATGCAGCAGAAGTTTCTTTCGCCGCATCCACGTTCACTGCCTGCATCGCAACGACGGGCGTAGCGTCAGCTTCCCGGGTGGTTGCCGCTTGTTGATGCGCGGAACATCCGCTTCCGAACAACGCGGCTAAAATCATAACAGTGATCGTGATCGGTACCTTGTTCATATCGTTAGGTTTCACGTCTCCTCCAACAAAGAAGAAATAAAATCAAAAATGACCGCTAAAGAATAGACGAACTCGTGATTCCTTCATCTGGAATGAGTTTTTAGGAATCCTATTCATCATATAAAGTGTCGTGTTACGTGTCGATCACGTTATGGAATCTGATTCTCCGGCAAAAGATACTCTGCTGTCTGCCAATCGGTCTGCGGTGGCAGTCCAAATAGAGCTTGCATTTCACAATAGGTTGGGTTATCAAAACGCCATCCTGTGTCCGTCGAATGCTTGCCATTGGCGATCACAATCGTGTTTGGCAGCCCGACCTTGAGCGCATGCAGCGCTTCATCGGAAAATTCGCAATTGATCACCCATAGGCGCTTGAGGTTGGTTAGCGACAGCAGCGGTTTGATGTCAGTCAGCGTGGTAAAGCTGGTATTCAGATACTCCAATTGCGGCAGATCATACAGCACCGAAATATCCGATAGATTCATCTCGAACATCTCAAAAAAAATCATATTCTTTAGCGTTCGGACCGGCGAAAGATCCGTCACTTTCGTCATTGAGATCACAAGAAACCGGAGCTTGGGTAAGCTTCTGACAAAAGAGATATCGGAGATCAAATCAGAGTGTCCGATATCCAGCGCCTCGATATCCGTGCAGTATCGCAGCTTTGCGATCTGCTCGTCGTCCACCCAACGATAGCGTCGACTCTCTTCACCAATCTTCGTAAAGCGCACGCCTTCGTGTTCTTCATACTGTGCCATGCTGAAGGCTCTGATGTCCGTGCGAATCTCCCAGTAGCCGACATGCAACATCCAGACGACCTTGACCTGCGGGAACTCGCTTCTGAGTTGAGCCATCTCTTCATCGCTCGGGCCGCAATTGCACATATCCAGATAGGTCAGATGCGTCAGCAGCTTCAGCTTCTGCTTGAGCGCAGGAAGATCGCTGATGGTAACCCCGCGCAGATCCAGCGACTCCGTGTCGCTATCCAAGCTAAGGCCTTCGAAAACCGGCACCATCCAGCGAATCTTCATTGCGGGAAAGCGCTCGCTCAGCACGGAGATATCCTGATCGTTTGCGGGTACCTCACGCAGGTCGAGCTGCGTCAATTTCGGAAAAAAGGCGAGCTGGTCGCCAAGCTTCTTTGCGTCAAACGATTCCGCGGCGTCAAGCTTTAATGAGGTCTTGGTCGTATCATACCGCTCGTTTAGCAGATATGCCTGCGAGAGAAACGCCACCGCAGGATACTCTCCCTGCAAGGTTGTGATATCGCCCGCGATAATGTCTGTAGCCCTGATGTCGATTGCTTTCAACTTGGGCAGCGCGCTCAACAGTATTGCGACATCCGAGAGTGTCGTTCCCTCCGCGCAGACGATGGCTGCTTCATCGCTGGAAAACGTCTTTCCCGCGACGCTGCATGTCCAGCGGATGGAGACAGCCGGATACTCCGCCTGCGCCGCAATCAGCGCGGCATAGTCCCCGCTGCCCGAGGCATCGAGCGAGACGAGCTTTGGAAAGTATCCCAACCGCGCAACATCCGCTTGTGTAAAGTCCGGCACCGCCAATGTCTCGCTCTCGGAATCATAGCGCAAGGCACCGAGCGGAACACTCCAGCGAATACTGCACTTGGGAATCAGCGATTGAATCGCATCAAACGCCGTAGCGTCGAGCGAATTTTCGCGCAGATCCAGCGCGGTGAGCTGATTCAGCTTTCGCAGGTCCTGCAGCGGCTCCGCGCCGATGATCCCGCAATTTCGTAAGTCGAGGCTCGTCGCCTGACGATCCACCAGCTTGTCCGCGATCGTCACCTCTTTGGAACACGCGCTCAATCCGAGCACTGCGCAAAGCGCGAGCGCAGAAACCAGGCCTGCGCGCAAAAGCCGTCCCAGAAAGGTCATGTTCGTTTTTTTGTGTTGTGATGCCATATATCTATCCCCGTCATATGGAAAGAGAAACTTTTTCAGCTCAATTGCCGCAATTATTTCGGCGGCATGACCCAGGGTTTTCCGCCGGTGTTATAAATGGGATCATCCACGCTTGGAACCAGCTCCGACTTACCCCAGAACAGCCCGTCCGTCCAGGGACGCTGCACATCGCTGTCGATGCCACTGTGCTGATTGAGGCATTCGCCCATGAAGATCATCGCTGTGGAGGCGCCGCCATCGAGGTTATAGGCCGTCTCACAGCCGAGAAGGTAGAACATCTGCGTGAATTCCTCAATCGACATTCCAACGCTGTATTTGCTCTGCCGACCGTCGACCGTGATGGCGATGAAGTGTCCGGGTTCGACCATGCCAATGCCGGTTCGCGGGTTCTGCTTACCGAGCATACTGCGGCGGGACGCGAGGTCCCTTACTCCGTTATTGAGCAGCGTGGGCCCGAAGGAGAAGGTATTGAGCACGCCCTGTTCCTTGAGTTCCTTCACCGAGATCGTCTTGGCTTTGTAAATTTTAATCGTTAAATCATCCGGGTAAAACGCGAGGATATCCTGCGCTTGATTCTCACTGTAAACCTTACCGTTGCGCATGAGGATGCCCTTATCATTGACTTCCGCCTGAATCAGGTTGTCTCCCGTGATGCCAAGCACCGCGCGATAGCGGCGTGCCATATGCCATGCGTGCTCCAGCGAAGGCTGCTCGAGCGGATTATCGTTGCGAACACCCGCCATAAACGCGTCTTCTCCGCGCATGCGGATATTCGCGATGCAATACGTAATGGGCCTTCCGTCCGACTTTTTGATGTGGACGCGATCAACCAGGATGGAGAGCTTGTCGGTGCGATACTCCCAGTGCTCGTTGACCGGATCGATGACAACGACCTCCGCCGGATCACTTGCACTGCGGAAATACGGAGCCCAGGGATCGGGCGTTGGCGTCGGCTCCGCTGACGCAGTCGGCTCCACAGAGCCTTCGGGTTCGGGCGTAGGTTTGACCGCCTCGGCCTGCTGCGGCGTAACTTCGGACGAAGCACCCGCTTTTTGCTTGGAATAGCGTACCGCAAAGAACGCGGTACCCAACAGAAATACGGCGCAGACAAGGACGGCGGCAATTTTGAACCGCGCGCCCTTTTTCAGGAAGATCACGCCCGCAAGCGCGATGAGACCTGCCGCACCGCAGCAGATGAGCAAAATCCCGTTCGGAAAAGCAGCCACGGTCGTTTTTTGTGCATCGGTAGACGCGGCAACGGCGGGTGCTTCGTTCACAGTGGCAGTTTGCGTTGCCGCCACGGTGGGTTCCGATGTTGCGGCGGGTGCGACATACGGAGCCGCGGTAGGCCCAAGCAGCGACGCATCCAGCCCGACAAACAGGTCGCCCTTCGTCGGGTCAAATGTGGTGGCATCCAGGGCAGAAGCTAACCCGTATTTTGCGCTGGTATAACCCTCCCCGTCGGTAATCGTGACGGGGTATGTTGTCGGATAGTATGCATAACCTTGCTGATCCAGCTCCAGCGCGGTCAGCCCGTTAAACCGCGCAATCGGCTTGCTGCGATCGAGGGTAACCATGTTTTCCCCATATTGGTGAAAAAACAGGCGCTGCACCTGCCAGGCGCCGAAAAGCGCCGAACTCTCCGGATAGCGGTTTGCTTCCGGCGCATACCGAACCGCCATAAACGTGCTGTCGGACGCGACGGTATGCGCGCCGTTGCCGTATTCACCGAGCGGCTGATGCGTTAAAACGATCGCGGGCTTATACTCGCGGATTACGCTGACCAGATACGTGATCACTTGTCGGGAATCCCAGTATCGGAGCTGTTCGTCCTTGTTACTGGCATATTTTGGAGAAAACGTACCAAATACAGCCTGCACCTGCGTGCCAAAACGCGAAAGCGCTTTCTTTGCCGCGGTTTGTGTTGCCTCGTCGCTTTCGCTAAGATACACAACCACAGCGGATCGACCTTGTTCCCCCGCATAGAGCGAGAGAGCGCCGTTCAGGAAGAGATACTCGTCTCCCGGATGGGCACAGATGATCATCA
>JBDKRF010000417.1:0-7409 GCA_039683525.1 Clostridiaceae bacterium | reverse complement strand
TATCTTAATTTTATCATTCGGCCATTTGCAAACTACCGCAGTGCGGCAGGGCGACGCTCGTTAACCCTCATACCGGAGGGCTTCGATCGGGTGCTTGTTCGCCGCCTTGTTGGCCGGATAAAGGCCGAAGATCAGGCCGATGGCGGAGGAGAATCCCACCGCGAGCAGCACCACGCCCAGCGACATGGAGAACGTAATCGTCTTGGCGACGAGTGTAGCAATCTCCAGAATCAACCAGGACAGCGCAAGCCCCAGTAAACAGCCCATCAGGCTGACCATGAGCGCCTCAATGAGGAACTGCATCATGATGCTCTTCTTGCCCGCGCCGATGGCTTTGCGGATGCCGATCTCCTTCGTGCGCTCGGTCACCGAAACCAGCATGATGTTCATGATGCCGATGCCGCCGACGAGCAGTGAAATCGCCGCGATGCCGCCAAGCAGCAGAGAGAGCGTGCCGGTCACCGTGCCCATCGCGTCGGAGATGCTGCTCATATTCAAGAGCCGGAATGCATCCTCATCCTGATGGAAGCGCTTGAGCATGTATTCATTGATCTGACTCTCCGTATTATCCGTATTCCCGTCGGGCGAGACAGACAGCGCGGTTACATATGGCTCGTCCGCCATGCGCGATTCCACTGTGAACGGAGCATAGGCGGAATACCCGCCGATCATGGAGGCGAAGAGGGATTTATCCTCCTCCAGTACACCGACGATCAGGAAACTTCGTCCGTCGATGGTGAGCTGTTCGCCGACGACGTCTGCCTTACCAAACAGCTCTTGCGCTGTGTTGTAGCCAAGCACCGTCACATAAGATGCGTTTTCCACATCCGTACTCTTCAAAAAGCGTCCGTATTTCAGCGTGAGTCCCTGCACATTATAATACGCCGGGGTCGTGCCATACAAGGAAACCGACACATCGGAGTAGCCGAACTTTGCCGTGGTGTTCATGCTGCCGGAAGGCGCAGCCTCGCCGACTGCGCTGAGTGCCGCGATTTCGTCCAGGTCTTCAAGACGGATGGGCGAACCCTTGTCGTCATTGACGTTGACGGTGACCATGTCGTTGCCGAGGGCGGTGATCTCGTTTGTAACGGCACCTGTTGCGCCGTTGACGAGGGAAACAAGCACCACGAGCGCAACCACGCCGATGATTATGCCGAGCATGGTTAAGAAGGAACGCATCTTATTGGATGTGATCGCTTCCCATGCCATTTTGATCGATTGCAGAATCATACGCTCACCTCCGTGACGCGGCCGTCCATAATGCGGATGCGCCGCTGCGCCTGCCTGGCGATCTCCTCGTTGTGCGTAATCAGCACGATCGTGTCGCCCGCCTGATGCAGCTCGTGAAACAGAGCGATGATGTCGTCGCCGGTTTTACTGTCGAGGTTGCCGGTGGGTTCGTCCGCCAGCAGGATCGCGGGGTTGGTTGCCAGCGCGCGGGCGATTGCCACGCGCTGCTGCTGACCACCGGAGAGCTCAGCAGGCTTATGATTGCTTCGATCACTCAGGCCGACGCGATCCAGCGCTTGCTGGGCGCGCTCTTTGCGCTCGTTGACATGCATGCGCTGATAGATCAGCGGGAGTTCCACGTTGGCAAGCGCGCTCATGCGCGAAAGAAGGTTAAAGTTCTGGAAGATGAACCCGATCTTCTTGTTGCGAATTTTTGCGAGCTCCTCTTCCGAGTATTGCTCAATGGATTGTCCGTCGAGGATGTATTCGCCGCTGTCGGCGATGTCGAGACAGCCGATGATGTTCATCAACGTGCTCTTTCCGCTGCCGGAAGGGCCGATGATGCTGACAAACTCACCTTCGCGGATGGTCAGGTTCGCGCCGTCGAGTGCGCGCACCTCCTCTCCGCCGACCGAATACACCTTCGTGATGTCGGTCATGGTGATGATGGGTTTACCGCTTGCCATGATCAGTTCCCTCCGCCCGTCGGATAGCCGTTCTCCTGTGCTGCTTGGCCTCTGCTCTGCATCATGGCGGCAAAGCCGGTCAATGCGGCGGTATCCTGATGCCAGACCTGATCACCCGCGACGAGGCCTGCGGTGACTTCCGCATTGGTTCCATCGGAAAGTCCGGTCGTGATGTCCCTGCGCTCCAACGCGCCGGAAGCATCTTTCACGTTGACATAGGTGCCGGTAGAGTCCTCAATGATGAGATTGACAGGAATCAGGGGCACATTCTCTTTCTTCGAGGTCAGGATGACAGCGCTGCCGTTCATGCCTTCGAGAAGGCGTGCGTCATAGCCGAGCGTCACCTCGACCGGATAGGTCGTGATGCTTCCGCTCACAGTGCCGATGCGGGAGATATGGGTGACCGCTGCGGTAAATGTTTCTCCGGGATAGGCGTCGAGGGTTACGCTCGCGCTCTGTCCGATTGCAACGGAGTCGATATCCAGTTCGTCCGCATCGATGGCGAGCTTGACTGCGCCGCCCGTGAGCAGCACAAACGCGTCCGTCATGCCGTCGCTATTCGCAGAGGCGGGCAGATTCGTTCCTTCCGTCAGCTTCACCTCTTGGATAAAGCCATCCACGGGCGCGATGACGCGCGGGTCTTGCAGATAGGTAAGCAGCTGCGCATACAGCGCGGCTTTTTCGGTGCGATCGGAGAACGCGGTGTCATAGCTTGCACCAGCAGGCGCATTTTCCAGCGTGAAAATCTGCCTGTTTGCGTAGACAAAGTCATTTTCCTTCACCGCAACATTTGTGATTTCGCCGCCGGAGGCAAGCACCGCAATCGGCGCGTGAATGTCCAGCGTGCCTTCGCCGAGAAGCACATCGCCGTCGTATACCTGCGCCGTCTTCTGAGAAGGCGTGCCGTTGTCCGTCAGCGTCACGAGATAACCGCTTGGGGTCTTCTCATAGAGCATGCCGGTCGCTTTGCCGCCGTCCCAACGGACAGAAACATTGCTGTAAGGTGTGAGTTGCTGGTCGGTGGTGATGGCGACCTGCATCTTCTCGTCGGTGGAGATCAGCGCAAGTGCGCCTGACTTTCCGATCACGGCGAGCACATCGTCACCTTTTGCCGCGGGCAGGTACTTCACGCGACCGCGTGCAGGCGTTGTTACGTGCGTAACGCTGCTGCGGGACGAGATTTGATAGTCCAGCTGCGAGAGTTCCTTGCTCGTGGTTGCGGCAAGATCGCGCAGGGAGTCGACATCCAGCGTGGCGAGCACGTCGCCCGCCTTGATGGTGTCGCCAACCTTTGCGGGTACGCTTGAAACAAGCACGCCGCCGGGTAACTGCAGGGTTTGGCTGTCCGCCGAAGCAAGGCGCCCGCTGCCGGTGATCGTCCGCTCAACTGATCCGTTTTCCACGGTGTAAGCGGTATAGACGGGTGCTGAGGCGCGCTTGATCGCGTTGCTGAGAATCAGCAAAACCACGGCGATGGTGGCAACCACCGCCAGTAGAATCCAGAGCCAAACGCGAGATTTCTTTTTCTTTGGTTGCATGGGGATAATTCCTTTCCGTCTGCGCTCCGTGTCATACGGAACGCGATGGTTGATTTTTCGCGCTTATCGTAACGAGCGAACGTGAACTGAACAAAAACTGTATTTGAGAATTTTTGTCATTTCTGTGAAACAGCGCGGTTTACGATTCGAGGGGCAGCACCACGGTAAACTCCGCGCCTGCGCCCTCCTCGCTCTTACAATAGATTTCGCCGTTGTGCAGGGTGATGACGCGCCGCGCAATGGAGAGACCAAGGCCGTTGCCGGAGACGGTATGCGAGGCGTCGCCTTGGTAAAACTTGTCGAAGATGTGCCGCTGCGCTTCCTCGGAGATGCCGTAGCCATCGTCGCGAATTTGGAACGTGACCGAGCCGTCGCCTTTTTGCAGGCGGATATCGACGCATCCGCCCTCGGGTGTAAACTTGACCGCGTTGTCGATGAGGTTGAGCCAAACCTGACTTAGAAGCTCCTCGTCGCCGTCGATGGTGACTTCGTCGAGCTCCACATTGAGGTTCAGCCTCCGCTGCTCCCATTTGTTCTCAAAGAGCAGCACACAGCGGCGCACTTGCTCCGTGAGGTCAAAACGGGTGCGGTTGGCGAGGATGGTCTGCTTCTCCACGCGGGAGAGGTTGAGCACGTTGGTTGCCAACTGTGCAAGGCGCGTGGACTCATGAATGATGATGTCGAGATACTCGTTTCGCTGCTCCGGCGTCAAGTCGTCGTGCTTGAGTTCCTCAGCAAAGCCTTTGATCGAGACGATCGGCGTCTTAAACTCATGTGAAAAATGATCGACAAAGTCCGCACGGAGCATCTCAATGCTGCCCAGCTCCTCCGCCATGCGGTTAAAGCTTGTGGCAAGCTCCGCCAGCGAACTCGGCCCGGGCAGATGCAGGCGAACGGAGAAATCGCCGCCGGCGAGCCGGTTGGTCGCGTCGATGACCCTGCGAATGGGTTTGAGCGGAAAGCGGCTGATCATAAACGAGACGACCGTTCCAACCACCACGCTGATGATGAGCAGCATGAAGATCGGCAGCAACGGCTCCTGACGGGAAAGCTTTGCGAGGTTGATTGCGTTTATGCGCACGAGCAGAACTCCGATGATGAAGATCAGTATCGACGTGATCATCAGGATCAAAAATACGATGGCAGAAAACAGCGCGGTTAAGCCGAAGCGTTGATGACAGGTCTTTGGGTCCTGCTTCATATCTTTTTCACCGCCTTATAGCCGAGCCCGCGCACGGAGACCAGCTCAAACTCCGGATAACATTCAAATCTCCTGCGTAAGCGGTTGATGTGGACGTTGATCGTCGTGTCGCCGCTTTCGGACTCCATGCCCCAGATTTCGTCCATGAGCTGGATGCGCGTGAAGATTTTATCCGGATAGGAGAGTAGCTTATAGAGCAGATAGAACTCCTTTTGCGGCAGTGTCTGGTGGTCTTCGCCGCGCGAGACCGTGAGCGCGTCGTAATCCAGCACCACACTGCCGATGGTGAGCTTTCGCTCGCTGACGATGCGCGATCTTCTGAGCAGCGCTTTGATGCGCAGCAGCATCTCCTCGGTATCGACAGGCTTGGTCATGTAATCATCGGTACCCGAGAGGAAGCCGTTTCGCTTGTCCGCGGGCAGCTGCTTTGCCGTGACCATCAGGATCGGAACCGTGTTTCCGGCGGCGCGCAGCTCAGATGCGAGCGTATAACCGTCCATGCCGGGCATCATGATGTCCAGCAGGATCAGATCGATGTGGTTGCTGTCAAGAAGCGAGAGCGCGTCCTCTCCGTTGACCGCGGTCAGCACGGAGTATTCCGCGCGCTCCAGTACGGCCTTCATGAGCTTACGCGCGTTGGTGTCGTCTTCTACGACAAGAATATGAAACATGAAATTCTTCCTCAAACCAGCGGTCGATGGTGGCAGTGCCGTATAACGGCAAAAACGTCAAAACGGGCGTATGGTAGCGCCCTTACAGATCTCATTATATGCACAAAGATGAACGGAAGAAAAACTGCTGATATCAGCCGGAAGAATCAGCCCTGAAGACCTGCTGCCTGCCGCTCCATATTCTCTATAACGATGTCGAAGATATCGCCCAGCGACGCGCAGTAGGCGAGGATTTCCCACGGGCGGTTGGTGTGGAAATGCAGCTTGATGAGCGACTCGTCGCCGACGGCGAGCAGGCTGTCGCCTTCGAAGGTTGCGGTGATGTAGTCAAAGATCTCATCTTCGCTGAGCTGTTCGCCAGCGAGCAGCAGCTGGGTGTCGTATTTAAATTCGAGCATTGGCGTATCTCCTTTTGCTTTGTTGTTGACGGAGTATTCGTGTGATATAGATTAGCATATCACTTTTCTGATTCAACGATCAAGCAATCGCGCATTTTTCGGCACATTTTAGGAAAAAGGGGTATACTGAGCTTGGAGGAGGCGGCGTATGGTGAAAGTCGAACAGACCGGACCAGACGGTGCGAATATCACGGAAAGATTTGTACCGGGCGTTTAAAATAACGACATAAGGATGGTGCAAAATCAAATGGAAATAAAGCTAATGAAACTCAGACGCTTCAATCTGATTATGGGAGCGTTTCATCTAATTCAAGGCGTGGCTATGCTGTTTCTTGCGACAAACGTAATTCAGAAGATCGCGGAATTTCAGCCCACGATTACGCAGAACTTTTTAACTTTCAACGTTGCGACAAAGTCTCTGGAACTCACCAGCAAAGCGCTGTTTACCCTGCCGTTTGGCATACTGGTGGCCTCGTTCCTGCTCATCTCCGCTCTGGCGCATTTGATCATCTATCTCAGCGGAGAGAAATACCTTGACGGCATCCGTGCAGGCATCAACAAATTCCGTTGGTTTGAATATGCGCTGAGCTCGTCGATCATGATCGTACTCATCAGCACACTGTTTGGCATCTATGATATCGCGTCTCTGGTACTCATCTTCGTGGTGAATGCTTCGATGAACCTCTTCGGGCTCGTCATGGAGCAGCTCAACAGCGGCGCGCAGAAGGGAAACGTCAAGTGGGGCCCGTTCGTTTGGGGTTCCATTGCAGGGTTAGCACCCTGGGCTGCGATCCTTCTGTACATGTTTGGTAACGGTAACTTTGACATGGTTCCCTGGTTCGTCTGGGCGATCGTAGGTACGTACTTTGTGGCGTTCAACACGTTCCCCGTCAATATGATTCTGCAGTATAAGCGCGTCGGCAAATGGAAAGACTATGTCTACGGCGAGCGCGTGTACATTACGCTGAGCCTGGTCGCTAAATCGCTGCTGGCGTGGCTCGTGCTCTTTGGCGCGATGCAGCCGTAAGCAAACCTCGCTGGACATGCACAAAAACCGCCGAAAACGGCGGTTTTTTGTTTCACGAATTTGCTTACAATAAACAGTGTGCGTTAGAGAGCTATTTCTTCTCTTTGCTTCTCTTGTCGCGGATAATTGCCATGTGGCTCTCTTCGATGACGCTGACGCCGTTGGCTTTTGCCCAGTCCACGCAGCCCTGCAACGCGGCCTTGAGGAATACACGCGGCACGCGAACAAGCGTCTTGCAGGCGGCCTCGGTGAACTGTACCTCCGGGTCAATGCGGCTTGCGGCATACACCACGGAGGAGAGATCTGCTTCCTTGCCCACGGGGATGCGCTCGGAGATCGGGCGCGTAAAGCGCGTATACCAGAAATGCGTGTTGTCGCGGTAGCCATAGTCCACCGGAACGCGCGGGAAGGTATTTGCTTTTACGCCGCCGATGATGGCGTTGTAGAAGCGCTCCTTCATGAGGATCTTGTCCACCCTGAGGATGAAGTGTGCGCCAAACTTGCTTGTGATGCCGTTGAAGCTGCGATACGGCGGCTCCACGCCCTCCAGCTGGCCGACCTTGGGGATATCCTCAAAAGCGTTCTCCAGATCGCTCTGCCAGGTGCATTCAAACACCTGATACGCCTCCTTGACCACGAGAGGGCGCGGCGCGTCTCC
>JBDKRF010000416.1:0-3987 GCA_039683525.1 Clostridiaceae bacterium | reverse complement strand
GGCGCTTAAGGGGCTTCCCTCGAGCGCCTTTGCTTTTGTTGTTTCAAAAATAGCCGTCACAAAGAAGTTTCCGGCATTTTTACGCAACAACACGTTGGTTTTGGGGATCTTTCCAGAGAACAGTGTTTGATAGGAGGTTGAAACATGGTCAAGTCTACCGCGGTTACGCCGTCCATGACGAAGGGGAAAGTCGTCATGATCGTCATTCTTTACGTGATGTCGGTGCTCATCATGCTGCTCGGCGCGGGGTTTTGTGCCTACAGCGCCATCAACGGCGTTCAGATGCAGGTGATGTCGTCCACGATCCCGGGTTTTGTCTTCGGGATGGTGATCCTTTTCCTCGGTGTTCGCTATTTCATGTCGCTCTCCAAGCTGCGGCAGGAAGTCATGAAGTCTTCCGGTTTTTCCTGGAGCAACTTTCGGAAAGAGAAAACCAGCCACTCCTGAGAGCCCTCATCAACGGGTGATCGGGAGCACGGTGAAATGATTCAAAATAAACGGGAGGTAAGTCAATGAAAAAGTCAATCTTCGCCATCGCAGTCATTCTCGCTCTCGTGGCGGCGGTACTGCTGCTCATCTTCCCCATGCAGTCCGCGGCTGCTGACCCGACCGGTGCCAGCTATGTCGCCACCACCGGTTCGGAGACCATTACAGACGTCGCCACAACGGCGAACAAAGCCTACTTCGGCGCAAACTACACATGGGTGATGATTTGCGCGTTCATGGTCTTCTTCTTCCAGTGCGGCTTTGCAATGGTAGAAACCGGTTTCTGCCGTGGCAAGAACGCGGCGCACACGATGACCATGAACTTCATGGTTTTCCTCGTTGGCGCGATCGGCTACTTCCTCGTTGGCTTCGCCCTTCAAATGGGCGGCAGCGGCGGTGCAGCGGGCCTTGGCGCCGGTGGTGCTGCGCTGGACTCCATGGTGAAGATCCCCGGCCTCGGCGGCATCTTGGGCTACAAGGGCTTTATGCTCAGTGGCACCTATGACGCGGGTATCTATGCACTCTTTTTCTTCCAGATGGTGTTTATGGACACCACAGTCACCATCCCCACCGGCGCGATGGCTGAGCGCGTGAAGTATTCCGCGATGGTCATCACCTCGTTCTTTATCTCGATGATTCTCTATCCGCTCTTTGCAAACTGGGTCTGGGGCGGCGGCTGGATGGCAACCCTCGGCGCGAACTTCGGCCTTGGCCACGGCGTTGTAGACTTCGCCGGCAGCGCGGTTGTTCACTCCATGGGCGGTATGATCGCGCTTGCTGGTGCAATCGTCATCGGCCCGCGCATCGGCAAATTCAAGAACGACGGCACAGCGCGTGCCTTCCCCGGCCATAATATCCCGCTGGCAATCATCGGTACCATCATCCTCTTCTTCTGCTGGTTCTCGTTTAACGCGGGCTCCACGCTCAACTCCAGCGACTTTAGGCTCTCCGTCGTTGCCACAAACACGATGATTGCCGGTGCAATCGGCGGACTCGTTGCAATGTTCTACATGTGGGTCAAGTTCGGCAAGCCCGATCCTTCCATGACCGCAAACGGCACGCTTGCCGGCCTCGTTGCCATCACAGCGCCCTGCGCGTTTGTTGACGGCTCCGCATCCTTCGTCATCGGCCTCATCGCCGGACTTCTCGTGTGTGTCTCCGTCTCGTTTGTGGAGAACAAACTCAAGCTGGATGATCCGGTCGGCGCAATCTCCGTCCACGGCGTCAACGGCTTCTGGGGTGTCATCGCTCTTGGCCTCTTTGCAGACGGCAAGTACGGCGAAGGATTCAACGGCGTGGCGGGCGGCGTGCGCGGTCTGTTCTACGGCGACCCGACGCAGCTCTACGCACAGCTGATCTCGCTGGCAGTCCTGATTGTCTGGGGCTTCGGTGTATCGTTTGTGTTCTTCAAAGTGCTCGATAAGATCTGGGGTCTGCGCATCTCTCCCGAAGCAGAGCTCGAAGGCCTCGACATCCCCGAGATGGGCGTTCTGGCCTATCCGGACAGCCAGCTTGTTCGCGGCGAGCTTGACTATGACTCTGCCGACAACGCGGACATCAAGCAGCTCAGACGCTTCAACTATATTCCGTTCCACAAGCAGACCGTTCCCTCGGCTCCCGCTGCCAGCGCTGCCAGCATTGACGCGGCAGTGCCGGTCGAACTCATCAGCAAGCCTTCCAAGGTAGTCGGTTCCGACGTGAAGATCACCAAGGTCGAGATCATCACCAAGCAGAGCCGCTTCGAGGCACTCAAGACTGCGATGAATGAGATCGGAGTCACCGGCATGACGGTTACTCAGGTGCTCGGCTGCGGTATGCAGAAGGGCAAGACGGAGTTCTACCGCGGCGTCGAGACCGAGGTCAACCTCCTGCCCAAGGTGCAGGTCGAGATCGTGGTCACGAAGGTGCCTGTTCGCACAGTCATCGACACCGCCAAGAGCGTGCTCTATACCGGACACATCGGCGACGGCAAGATCTTCGTCTACGACGTCGAGAACGTCATCAAGGTTCGTACGGGCGAAGAAGGCTACGACGCATTACAAGACGTCGAATAACGCAAAAACTCGCAAAATTACGCAAAGCCCGCGCAAAAAAACTGCGCGGGCTTCTTCTTTTTTCCACACCACTAAATCTGTGTCTTTGTCGTTGACGCTGGGGTACCCAACAGTTAGAATGATGGTTATCCTACGAACTCTTCATTCTATAAGGAAATTGTCATATGAAGAAAAAACTCCGTTCACTGACGCCAGCCATGGCTTTCATTCTGCTCTTTAGTGTCGTCAGCCTGCTCTCCGATATGACGCACGAAGGAGCCGCCAGCATTCGCGGGGCATACCTAAGCCTGCTCGGCGCTTCCGCGGCGACCATCGGCTTCGTCTCCGGCCTCGGCGAGCTCGCGGGCTATTCCCTGCGCCTGCTCTTCGGGCGCTTCGCGGATAAAACCAAGCGTTATTGGCTCATCACCATCATCGGCTATATTATCGATGTGCTGGCGGTGCCCGCGCTTGCGCTGTCCGGAGAACACGGCTGGGTCTTTGCCAGTATGTTGATCGTCGTGGAGCGTATCGGAAAATCGATCAAAAAACCCGCTAAAAGCACGCTTATGTCTTTCGCCGCGACGCAGGAGGGCGTTGGCAAGAGCTTCGCCATTCAGGAACTGGTCGATCAATTCGGCGCATTCTTAGGTCCTGTGATGCTTTATCTCGTGCTTCTCTTTAAGACGGACGGCACCTTGCAGCAACGGTATGCCTTCGCGCTCGCGCTATTGATTATTCCCGCTTGCGCAACCATCGTCATGCTGTTTGTAACCAAGCGAAAGTTCCCCAACCCGGAGGAGTTTGAGCCGGAGCCCAAAGAGCTGATTCCGTTTCGCCTGAGCCGGAAATTTATCCTGTATCTTGTGGGAATCAGCCTGTTTGCGTTTGGCTTCATCGATTATTCCTTGATTTTGATGCATGTTTCCCGCACGCACGCCGCCCTCTCCGCAGGGTTATCGGAGGCTTCCTCCTTCGTCAACAGCGGAACCCTGCCGCTGCTGTACGCGGGCGCGATGCTGGTGGACGCAGCCTCCGCCATGGTATTCGGGTTGATGTATGATAAGAAGGGCGTTCGCGCGCTGATTCTCTCCACCGCGCTTTCCGCGCCGTTTGCAATCCTCATCTTCGGAGGAACGAGCAACGCCTCGCTGCTCATCGGCATTGCGATGTGGGGCATCGGCATGGGCGCACAGGAGTCCATCCTCAAGGCGGCTGTCGCAAGCTTTGTGCCAAAGGCCAGCAGGGCGACGGGCTACGGCATCTTCGAGTGCTCATTTGGTCTATTTTGGTTCCTTGGCAGCTGGCTCTTGGGCGCGCTGTATGACGTGAGCCTGCCTGTGATGATCGCGGTCTCCGTCGGCGCGCAGCTGCTCGCCATCCCGCTGTATTATCTTTCTTCCAGAGCGAAAGAAGCATGATTTTTGCGGTTTACTCCGCCGCCTCTTACGATTTCGTCTTCCAGCGT
>JBDKRF010000415.1:0-5260 GCA_039683525.1 Clostridiaceae bacterium | reverse complement strand
CCGCGGTGGAGCCGCCCGCATCAAAGAGTGGGATTACTACCTGATTCACAACGGAAGATACGGTATAGCGCTGACCATTGCGGATAATTCGTATATGGGGATGCTCTCCGCTTCGTTTCTCGACTTTGAAGCAAAGACCGAGAAGACCACGTCTCCCATGTTCTGGCTTCCGTTTGGCGGCACGCGTTTTCCCGCGAGCTCGGATGCAGGCGATATCGTCAAGCGCATCAAGGGCGCGTCCGGTTCGTTTACGCATGAGTGCGGCGGGCGGCGGCTGGTTTTCCATCTCGATCAGTTTGACGGAGATAAAGCGCTCGACTGTGACATTCTCCTGACGCAGGAACCGCGGGATACGATGGTGATCGCAACCCCGTTTGCGGAGAAGAAGACCGCGTTCTACTATAATCAGAAGATCATCGCCATGCGCGCCGAGGGGAGCTTTACGATTGGTGGAGTGACGAGATCGTTTGATCCGGCAGATTCCTTCGGCCTGCTCGACTGGGGACGAGGCGTCTGGACGTATGAAAACACCTGGTACTGGGGTGCGGGACAGGGCGTCATCGATGGCCGCGTCGTCGGCTTCAACATCGGTTACGGGTTTGGCGATGTGACGGCGGCTTCGGAAAACATGCTCTTTGTCGATGGCGTTGCGCATAAGCTCGACCGCCTGACGTTCAACATTCCGCTCAAGGACGGCAAAGAGGACTATCTCTCGCCGTGGACGTTTACCTCCAGCGACGGCAGGTTTGAAACCGCGTTTACGCCGGTTCTCGACCGCGCGGCTTATACCAACGTCGGCCCGCTACTCTCCGATCAGCATCAGGTGTTCGGATATATGGATGGGACGATCACGCTGGACGACGGAAGCAAGATTCAACTCAAGCACTTCCTCTGCTTTGCCGAGAAGGTGCACAACAAATGGTAAAAAATTTATAGTCCGCTAAACAGCGCGGGCGGAAACAGGTGAAGACTACATGAATACTGCCCGAAACTATGACCTCGTCATTTGGGACTGGAACGGCACGCTGCTGGACGACACCGAGATGTGTTACCAGATCGCAAACGAAATGCGGCTGGAGCGCGGCATGGATCTCATGCGCGGCGTCGAGGAATATCGAACGTATTTCACCTTTCCCGTGATCGACTATTACCGCCGGATGGGCTATACCTTCGAGACGGAGCCGTTTGAGAATATCTCGCGGCAGTTTGTCGCGATGTATGCCGAGCGGTTTCCCGTTTGCCCGCTGCAGGCCTGCGCGGAGGAGGCGCTGTCCGCGGTCCTCAAGACCGGAGCGAGGCAGGTGCTGCTCTCCGCGACGGGGCCGGAAAAGCTGGACGAACAGGTGGCACACTTCGGCCTCAACCGCTATTTCGACCGCGTGATCGGCAACAGCAACAACCTCGCGCATGGAAAGGCGGACTATGCGGTCGATTTTCTGCGGGAAAGCGGCGTGAATCCTGCCCGCGCATTGTTCGTCGGGGACACGGATCACGATTTTGAAATCGCGTCCTCAATCGGCTGCGGCTGCGCTCTGCTCATCGCCGGACACCAGACCAAGGAGCATCTTTTCACCCTTGGCGCGCCACTAGTCGAAAGCCTGTGCGAGATTCCGTTATTTCTCTGATCATCCGCTCGAAAGACAAAAGCGGCATGCAGGACTGCATGTCGCTTTTTTGTTGGTTTAAAACAAATGAGGTGTTCTATTTCAGTTTTCGATCCTTCAATGTTTTTTACAGTTAGCCAACGGGTACCGCGCGCGTTTTGTGCTCCTCCCGCAAAATGACCCCTACGATCACTGCGGCAAGCGCTGCGCAAACTACGGGGAGCATCATCATCACATTCAAGCTGGTCCAGCTCGCGAGCGCGCCCATCAAGAGCGGGGAGATGCTGTTTGTGGCGTAGACGCTGATGAGGAACGACGAGGCAATCAGCGACGAGTTACCGGGATTTTCCGCGTTGGCGACGCTGAGGATCATCGGTACGCAGTGGCCGGAGACAAGGCCGATGGCCGCGCCCGCGAAGCACATGACCACCGCGCTGCCAGAGAGCACGCCGATGGTCTGAAACACGCAGGTGAACACCACGCCGAGCAGAAACAGCACCAGCGGGCGAATCTTAAGCCGCGGGGCGAAGACCCGGCTGAGCGTTCCAAAAACCCAGTAGAGCGAGAGCGCAACGGAACCCAGCGTCTCCGCGTTGTATTGCAGCGTCATGTAGCGCACAATCCAAACTAAGAATCCTGCCTGCGAGATGGCGTATAGCATGGTAGAAACAAGCATCAGCGCATTTCTGCGGTGAAAGAGAAACGATTTGACCCCGGCAAAGGTGAGTCTAGGCTCCGCAACCGGGGTAGGCACGCCCTTTTTTGCGGCAGAGAGCAGCAGAAAGAACACCACGGCGGCGACCGCAAGAATCGCGCCAAGCAGGTAACTCACAGCATGCCAGTCGATGAAGGATAGCATTGCCGTGATCAAAATCGGCGCGATCAGAGCGCCAACGCCAAATCCACCGTGCAGGAAGCCGAGATATTTCGCGCTGTCGTCATGGTGTAGATCCACCATGACTGCGTTGCAGTTCGCGTCCAACCAGCCAAAACCGATGCCGGTGAGCAAACTCGCGAAAACCAGCGCGGCGACGACGCGGCCCGTGCCGAGCAGGAAGAACGAAAGAACAATAATTCCCGCACCGAGCAACAAAAGAGAGGTTTTCTTGATACGCCCCTGCAGCAGAGGCGCGGTAAGAAACGCCACGACCGCGCCGATGTTGATGAGGCTGGGCATGAGACCCTGCAAGCCGCCGGTGAGTCGGTAGGACTCCACGACGCTATTGAGCACCACACCCTGATAACTATTCAGTAGCCCGTATGTGCCGATGATCATGATCACGCCTACGGTGAGCAGGCGGACAGAGCGGGCGGAAGAGCCGCTTTCGCCGGGTGATTTCATGTAGAATATCCTCTCAGTCAGGTTCACTTGTTGTTTTGTGCGCGAAAAAAACCGAATCGGTACGGCACGCAAGTGAGTATATCAAAAAAGCGGGTGTGCAAGCGATACAATCCGCGCAAAAAACAATAGTATCCACGCAAAATAAACGATCTGCCCCGAAAAGCAGATCGTTAAGGAACGAAACGTAAGGATTTGATTGCTTTTTGCTTTCCTTCGATACGATTAAGCCTCGACCTTGACCCAGCCGCCGGTTTTCGCGCTCCTGACCACCGCGTCCACAATCGCCATCTTGCGGTAGCCGTCCGAGAAGTCGGCAAACACGCGCTCTTTCGCGCCTCCCGATTCGATGGCGGCATACATGGCGCGAAACGCCTGAAGGAACGTATCGGGATATCCCTCGACGTGTCCGCCGGGATAGCGGATGGCAGCGCGTGCGGACGGGGCAAGCAGCGCGGGATCCTTGGAGGCGATCTGGTTAAACTTTTCGCGGTAGCCGAGCCAGAGCTCGTTGCTGTTGTCGCTGTCCCAGAAAAGAGAGCTCTTGCTTCCTAACAAGGAGAGTTGAATCTGGTTTTTGCGCCCTGCGGCCATCTGCGTGACTGTGCAGTTGCCGATTGCGCCATTGTCAAAGCGGAACAGCGCCGTGCAGAAGTCCTCCGTCGTGATCTCGATCTCCTGCGTGTCCTCCGGCCGCAGCGCCACGCCGGAGAAGGACTCCGGCGGCTTGAGCGGCTTCTTGCGCGAGGGATGGAAGGTTTCAAAGTCCGCGAACACCTCGGTCGTTTGAAGACCCGTGACAAACTCGACCATGTCGATCCAGTGGGAACCGATGTCCGCAAAAGCGCGGCTCTCCCCGCTGACCTCAGGCTCGAGACGCCAACTGTAGTCGGTATCCCAAAACAGCCAGTCCTGCAAGTACCCGCCCAGAATGGCGCGGATTGCGCCGAGTTCGCCGGATTGCGCCATCGCTCTTGCTTGCAAAATCTGCGGATAAAAGCGGCAGTTGAAGTTGACCGCGGTAATGAGACTGTGCTCCTTTGCATAAGCGGCAAGAGAGCGCGCCTCGTCCAGCGTGCGCGTCATCGGCTTCTCGCAGATGACATGCATCCCGCGCTCCATGGCGTACATAGCAATCTCGTAGTGGGAATCGTTCGGCGTACAGATGTGTACGACGTCCGGCTTTTCAACATCCAGCATTTGCCGGTAATCATCATAACCCTTTGGCACAAACAGCGCGTCTGCTTTCTGCTGCGCCGCGTGCCTGTTGCACATGGCGGAAATCTCTACATTGCCCATGCGGCGCAGCGCCTCGATATGCGCGGCGCCTACGAAACCGCCGCCGACGATACATGCGCGATATTGTCTCACTTCTTGCGCCTCCCGATGTGTATTTTTATGATCCTGCCTGCATTATACTGGGTTCAAGGGGTGGATACAAGGCGCGCGTCCGTGACGGCAAACGCCTGCTTCTCTTACATGAAATACTGGAGAAAACCGTCTCAACGAAATAAATACAAAGTTTGCACGTAACATGTTACGTTGCAACAATTCAAAAAACACTTAAACATGCGAATACTGTGTTAATATTATTGAATAAACTGAATTATTGGTTAAACCAGGGCTAAAATGACGTTTTTGTTCAAATTTTGCTTGCAATCACAACAAGTGATGTTATACTAATAACCATAATAATTAGTACACTGCCGAAACATCCGTTCGATCATGCAAGCCGGAGCGAGAAATGCACCAAAACGCAAAAGAGTTCCCCATAACAGCGGATCTACGCGAGTATATCCTCTCTGAATTACCTTGCGGCCTGTGTGTCGCACGGGAGGATGAGAGACTTAGCATTTTATTTGCGAATGATAACTACTATCGAATGATCGGCTACACTGGTGCAACTAACGCTACGGGAAACGGCCTGCTCGGGGCAATGGATTGCGTGGAGAACGGTACGCGCGATGAGATACTGACGCGGATCAAAGGAATCAGCGAGGGTCAGGAGCAGGCGATTGCGCTGGAGGCGCGGTTGCAGTGCAGAAATGGCACCTCGGCCTGGGCAATCATACACGCCTCGCGCATCAGAAGCGACACGAGCTTGTGGATCTGCGCGTTTATGGATATCACACCGCAAAAGCGCATAGAGGAAGAGCTTCGCGTACGCGAGGAAGAGTACCGCATCGCCGTTCGCCAAAGCGACAAGCTCGTCTTGCGCTATCACATCGCCGAGAAGACCGCCTATCTGCCGCCGGAGTCTGCCGAGCTGTTTCATAGAAGCACGAGCTTTGACCTGCCATCTTTTCTGCATCAGAAT
>JBDKRF010000414.1:0-13904 GCA_039683525.1 Clostridiaceae bacterium | reverse complement strand
GGAGACGGTAAAATGATAGTTGTTTTCAACATACGGCAGCAACTGGAAGAAGTTCGTGTGCTCTTCGATCGCGGTGATGGTCTTATCCCGATAGAAATAATTCGCGGCATCGCCGGTATTTTCGACATGGAATCGCACGCCGCTGTCATTGAGCAGCGGATAGCCTTCCGCGTCCATCTCCGGGTCGCCGAGCGAAACATAAAGCCCGCCCCACTCCTGCGCGGTGTCCGCTATATACGAGCGGGAGGTGCGAACGGGGCCAACGCGTTTGGGTAATTCATCGGAGAACAGCGCGAGGTATCGCGTGCAGTGGTCGGTGCGATCCAGCGGGAATTCATACACGATATCCGCAAGCATCAGCGCGGTCTGCGGACGCGCCTGCGCTGCATTGTCCATCGCGACGAGAACAGGACGGTAGACCGCGCCTTCCGGCAGGGGACGTCCCGTCGTCGGGGAAATGCCCTCGTTGAGTGGTGTCGGCGAAGGCGAAGTCTCAGCGGAATCCGGCTGTGCCTCTTCGCCGAGCGTGGCTTCCGGCGTGGCTGTCGTCTCCGGCGCAGAGTTTGAGTCGCTTGCCGCGTCTGTTACGACGACGATATCCGCATCGGTGGTTGTGCTCTCTTGCGAGGAGGACGTGCCCGTGATGGTTTGAATCACCGAGCAGCTGGAGAGCAGCAAAACAAACCCCACGAGGATCGGCAGAAGCCGTGGAGCGATGCTGCGGATTCGGTTGTGCGCCGCGCTATTCAATGACCACCGGGATGGAGGACGGATGCACGGCGATCCAAGTGTTGCCCGGTTCGAGCGTGACGAGTGAGCCGTCGTCCAGCAGGTAGGAGGTATAGTCATCCATGGTTGGGCGCGACCAGGTGCCGGTCACGTGCTGCCCGTTAATGAAGTAGTCGCATTCACCGCTACCGACCAAGTCGCAGGTACGGCGGTGTTTGGGGTCATCTTTGACGGAGCCGTAATCCGCATACATGACGACGAGGTTCTGCACGTTGATCTGCTCGGTGATAAAGTTGTCGCCGTTGTCGGTAAGCGTGCGGGTCATGTGCGGCACGCCGCCCTCAAATCGGAACAGGCGGTTCTTCTGCGGGTCATAGGTAAACTGAATCCAGTTGGGATCCTTGTTGTTGTCATACGGCAGCGTCACCTTGGTAAACGCTTTGCCGTTGTCATAGTGCATTCCTTCCAGAAAGTTGAAGCGCTGGCTTGGTTTTGCTTCGTGGTCGCCATAAAAGTTGTTGACCAGCGCTGCGACACGGTAATATAACGCGTGAACAGTTCCGCGTGCCGTCTCTGTCGCGCGGAATTTGTAACCGTTTGGCGTTTCAAAATCGTTATACTCGCTCACCTTGCGATAGAATGTCTTGTTGAAGCCTCGAAAATCGCCGCCCGGCAGATAGAGTGTGATGAGTTCTTCGGGAATGCGGCGATAGGGCTTATCCAGTACGACATATCCTTCGTGCAGATACATACAGTCCCACTCATGCACCATATCGATGATATAGTAGCGGGTCGAGCGCAAAGGCCCTGCGTACAGCGGATAGGTATCATTAAAAAGCGCTTGGAGGCGCGTAATCGCCGTCTCGGCAAGGAACTCGTAGACGATGTCCGCGTCGTTCAGCGAAGTTTGCGGCTTTGCGCCATCTGCGTTGTCGATGGACATGATAAACGGGCGCAGCGGCGTACCTTCCGGAATCACACGGCCGGAGGTTAGTGAGCGATTTTTCGGTTCAGGCGTCGGCGTTGGCGTGGGTTCCGGCGTGGACGTAGGCGCCATGGTAACAACGGTCGCAACTTCTACGCTGGGTGTTGGGGTCGGCTCCGGGACTTTGGCTGGAGAACAGCCGTTCATGAGTACCGCAAATGCGAGCGCACCCGCGCAAGCCGCGGAAAAACGGCTGCCGCGCGACGGTCGGCCCGCCTGTGATGAAATCATATCGAGTGTTCCTTTCATCGTTCAGAGGGTTCCGGGTTCCAGAGTATTCCGGATTTATAACATGCTGCATCGATATTTTTGTTAGGAATCGCCCTTATTGCGTTTCCGCAGTATGATGAGGGTCAGCGCGACGACCACGATCAGCAGCCCACCGCCGACATAGTAAGTCGTTGCGGTCAGTGCGGTCGAGGGCGGCGCAACGATCGCGGGGGAGGCTGTATTCGGCTCCTGCGTCAATTCAGTCGTCGGGGTTGCCTCCGGCGTGGGTGAGGGCGTAGGGATCGGCGTAGCGGGAATCCAGGGCGTGACTGCGGGCGAAGGCAGAGGAGCGGTGCCAACGGTGATGCCGCCATCCGTAATGGAGACAAAAGCCGTGGTCTGGTTGTACTCCGCATCTACGCGGGTGACGATGACGTTGGAGAGGGTCACCGCACTGCCTGATTCCGTCAACACGCGAAAGCGAAGTGTCAGCAGTGTGCCCGCGCCTTCAAGGCCGAGCGCGCTGGCGCAGGCGACGCGAATGCGCCCCGGTACATCTGCATTGATGACGGTGTATTGTGCGGCAAAGAGATCGCCCGGTGTCATGGAGACAAACGCGAGCGCGGTGCTGTCATAATTGAGGTCAAACTGAATCGAGTCGACGCTCGCACAGCGGTCAAGCTGCACAGGAAGATCGACTTGGCCCTTCGTTTCGCCGGAGACGGTGCCAACCTGAATCTGTACGCTGTCTTCCTCCTCGGCAAGTGCTCTTGCCGGAACCGTCAACGCGACGGTCAGCAGTAGAGCGCTCAGGATCAGAAGTATGCGTTTCATCGATTGCACCTCGTTCGCAAAAACTGTATGATATATGGTACAGCAAAATCAGGTGGAAGTCAATTTTGCGGGCCGTGACAAGCGGTCATAATCAGACAAATCGGGGACTTTCACGCCCGTAAAAAGCGGCGTTTTGGTAAACCTTTGGTGACGCGCAGCGTAGAGGAATGGAACAGGAAGAAGCATGGAAAACATCGGGTATTATAACGGCATATTTGCACCTATGGATCAGCTCATGATCCCGGCGCTCGATCGCGGAGTCTATTTTGGGGACGGCGTTTACGAGGCGCTGCGTGTGGAACGGCACCGTTTCTTCGCGCTGAGGGAGCATCTTTCCCGCTTTCGGGACAGTCTTGCGTTTTTGCGCATCGCGTTTCCCATGACGGACGAGGCGCTGACCGCCATCCTACAGGAGGCGGCGGATCGCGTCGAGAGTGACTCCCAACAGCTCTATTTTCAGGTGACGCGCGCCACGGCGATGCGGACACATTCGTTTCCAGAGGCGGGTGAGGCAAACCTATTGGTATTCTCGCGCGGTGTTGCGCTGGCGGATCTACAGGAATACCGCCGCGTTGTTACGCTGCCGGATACGCGCTGGGGACACTGCAATATCAAGTCGCTCAACCTCATTCCCAGTGTGCTTGCGGCGCAGGCCGCAAAGGAGCGCGGCTGCAGCGAGGCGGTGTTCCATCGGGACGGTGTCGTCAGCGAATGCTCCAGCTCGAATCTGTTACTGCTTAAGAACGGGGTCTTGCGCACCGCACCCGCGGATGAACGGATTTTGCCGGGCGTCACGCGCGCGCACTATCTCATGCTCGCGCGGGAACTCGGCGTTCCCGTGGACGAGACGACGTTTACGCTTGAGCAGATGATGGATGCAGACGAACTCCTGATCACCAGCACCAGCGCGCACGGGTTGCCCGTTGGCTTTGTCGACGACAAACCCGTTTGCGGCAGGGATGAGGCACTCCTGCGCAAGCTTCAAAAAACGTACCGCGAGTTCTTCTGGGACTCGCTGGGGATTCAACAATAACCAGACAGGTTGCATCATCCTCGCAAGATACGAAACCGCATGCTCTATTTTTCTGTTTACTAGGAAATCGATGAATGCTACTATAACCTGTGAGTGCTGTAATTGCTTTGGATTGTCCATCAATACGGAAGAAGCAGGTTAAATCAGGCGTGATGCAGGCAGCAAAATCGGTGAACGAGAGCCAAAATTTCATGAAACAACAAGGAGCAGCAAGAATGAAGAAGAACATCGGTGTCTATCTCGGCGTTGCGTTTGGTTGGACTTGGATATGCTGGATCGGAGCGTTTTTGATTGGCATGACGCGGGGCAGCGCGATTTCGTTTAGCTCGACAGCGTTTGAAACCCTGCAAAACCTAAAAAACACCGATGGTTGGATACAAGGCGTTTTTGCGGTGGGTGTTTACGGTCCGTTGTTGGGATATGTTCTTTCCCGCGGGCATCAAAAGAAATTCTTTACCGGGAAGTTGCCGCGACTCAGTGTGATTCTGGCGCTCAGCTTGCCGGTCATCATGGCGCTGCCGGGCATCATAGCGAGCTTGATCGCGCGGGTTGAGATGAACCGTACAAAATCTCTTGGCGCAACGTTACTGGTGATTCTCGTTTATTTCGTATCGAATGTGTTGACCAGCGGAACGGAAGAGTTCGGCTGGCGTGGCGTTTTATACACTCATTTGCGCGAAAAAGAATCGACATTTTGGTCCGCTGCCTGGAAAGGCGGTTTCATATGGGCGATTTGGCATTATCCCATGATGATTATGCTGTATTGGGGGCAAAGTGCTTTTGTGGTGATACCGTCGTTGATCGGTTTTACGGCGGGCATTGTTGCGATGAACTACATCAGCAACTTCATTTTCGAGAGAAGCCAGTCGATCCCCCTTTTAGCCGTGATGCATGGGTTAAACAATACCGTGGGTTTTGTTCTGCTGCTTTTGTTCCCGCTATCACCTTTCACGATACTCACCCATCTCATGGCTTGGGCTGTCGTGATCTACTTGGAAAAGAAGTTTAAGCCTGCGTTGCCTGCTCAGACAGTAGCAGCGATGTGAGCGTACTCTGATCGCGATTTTCTTGCACGAAAAAAGGCTGCCTTTTCAAGAAGGGCAGCCTTTTGTGTAGGTAGCAAGCGCTTTGTGTGCGAAAGCGGCCTATCGTATGGAGTGAGCATGCGAGTGCACCGGATGCTACTCTTCCATCGCGACCAGGATCGCACGGCAGGGCGCGCCCTCCGCACCGGAGATCTTCAGCGGAGCTGCGTAGAGCGTATAGCGTCCATCCGGCACGGCGCGCAGTTCAAGGTTTTCCAGCACGGCGACCCCGTACCCAAGTAATGCTACGTGCACGGAGAGCTCATCCGAATACGAGCCGATGGACTGCCGGTCGGTGCCAATCAGCACGCAGCCTTGATTATACAGATACCCGATTGCGCTCTCGGTCAGCTCGCCCGGCCCATGCAGCAGGATGCGCGGGGCAAACGGACGCTTCATGAAATACATCGCGTCCAGCGGCGTTTTCGGCACCGTGAGTACCACGCAGTCGCCCACAAACTGATCCAGCGATAAGGAAGCGATGTCCTTGCCGTCCGCGATGAAATGCAGCGGCGCGTCTACATGTGTGCCCGCGTGCATGCTGGTCTCAAGGCGGCTGAGGTTGTAGCTCTCCCCGTCCTTCATGCGGTGTACCGCACGCAGGCGCGGGGGCTCGTCTCCCGGATAGGGCAGGGTTTTGATCAGGTCTCGCGAAATATCGTAAATCTTCATGTTTTATTCAGTCCTTATCGCAGGTTGGTGGTTATTCTGGCCACGTTTTTGGGGCAAGATTCATTATACGTTGCATCGCGATAAAACGCAAAGCGTTATTTTATGCATCGTCCGGGCGAAAAACAAGCTCCCGCCGAAGCGGGAGCAAGCGAAGTTACCGTATGGTTGGCATTATTCGTTTCGGATGGCTGCGAGAGGGGAGAGCTTCATGGCGCGCACGGCGGGATACATGCCGGCCGCGAGGGCCACGATGATCGAAAAGCCTACCGCGCCGAATACCAGATACGCGGGGATGATGCTTCGCATGCCGGAGCTCGCCAGAAATACATTCAGCAGGGCCGAGATGCCGAAGCTGAGCGCCATGCCGAGTGCGCCGCCGAAGAGACCGATATAGGCGGCTTCCGTGAGGAAGAGGCCCGCGATGTTATCGATGCGGCAACCCAACACCTTGATGATGCCGATTTCCTTCGTGCGTTCGAAGATGCTCATCATCATCGTGTTCATGATGCCGATCGCGGCGACGAGCAGCGCAACACCGCCGATGGCGCCGAGCTGATACTGTACGTTTTGCGTGCTCTTTTCGGCCATCTCGACCGCGTCCTGCAAGCTGTAGGTGCCGTAGCCCATCTCGGTGATCGCGGTTTTAACGGGTTTGACGTCCTCAATATTCGCGCACTTGACCAACACGGTCTGGTAGCTGCTGGAGTTGTAGTTCGTGAAGTCCTTGTTCGCCTTTGCGAGCTTTTCCAGCTGCGTCGCGTCCATGATGCAATAATAAGAGAAATCGTTATTGCCCTGATCCATGGTGCCGACGACATTGAGTTTATAGAAGTCCCCCAGCGGGATGACTTTTTCCCCGGGAGCGGGGTCGGGTTGCACTTGACCTTGGTTGCTGATTGCGCGATAGTCGAATGTCAGCTGTATGCGCGAATCGGCCGTAATCTTCGAGTTGCCGTTCTTGTCGACTGCTTGACGCCCGTTGTCGGGGTTGTAGAAGTTCTGCAGTGTCCACGCGCCAAGCGCGATCTCATAGACGTTTGAGCCGCTGGAGCCGGGTATTTTACCGTCGGCCAGCGTGATGCCGAATTTCTCCGCCTGTTCTTTGGTGACGCCGAGGATGGACGCATCCGTCACATACCGGCCGCTCTTGAGCATGCCGTAGGTTTCGACGAGCGGCATGACGGCGTCTACGCCGGTAATCTTCTTAAACTCCGACATCGCCTTTTTGTCCAGCTTCTTCTGGCGGGAGGACCCGCCGCCGTTTCCGGTGGAAACATAGGACCAGGAGTTGACGCGGATGGTCAGCAAGCTGCCCGTTCCGGCAAAGCTCTCGATGGTCGCCTGCTTGATGCCGATGCCGAGAGACACCATGACAACAATGGACGCGACCCCGATCACCATGCCGAGAACGGTCAGAAACGCTCGCATTTTTCGCCGCCACAGGTTTAGAAACGCCGTGGACAGCATATCTTTCAGGCTCATTGTTCCTCCAGTTGCGCGCCGCCGCGCCGGATGGTTACTCTTCTTCCAAGGCGCGTTCGCGCTTTTTCTTCATCTTGACACCGAGAACGACGAGGCCGGTCACGACGGCTACACCGCCGAGCAACCAGAAGATCCAGCCGATGTTCGCGCTTGCGGGGGTATCGCCCGGAACCACAGCTTCACCGTTGCCGGGAGAGGTCATGCCGCCCGCCGGCTCTTCGTTGACGACCATGTTGAGCGGCAGTAGTGTTTCGGTCGGGTTGCCGTTGACGTCCTCATAAGTGACGCGAACCTTCGCGTCGAGCTTGCCCGCCGTGGTCGGGGTTACGTTCAGGTCTGCGCGCATCGTGCCGCCCGCAGCCACGTTACCGCCAAAGTAGGATTCTTCCAGCGTGAGCCCGTCGCCAACCACGTCCACCATGCAGTTATACAGCGTGGATTTGCCGAGGTTGTAGAGCGTGACGCCGACGGCGACGCTTGTGCCGACCCAGGGATCGTCATACACGATCGGATCGTTGATGCGAACGCGCGCTTTTTGCTGTACGGGGACGCTGACGCTTGCGGTCTCGTCAAAGTCGCTGCGGTTTCTCGTGCCTTCATAGGTAAGCTTGATAGCAAGCGGCTGAGACTTTGCCTCTGCGTCGGGCATGATCTGTAGCTTGACGGAGAGCACGTAGGCGCCTTCCTTATCGATGGTGCCGATGAAGACGCTGCTGCTGCCGCCCGGTGCGGGCAGGATTGCGCCTGCTTCATTGGAGAAATCAAGTTGCAGGTTGGTGATCGCCTCACGCTTGGAGGTGTTTGCGATCACGAGGCGCAGGGTGACGGTGTCGCCAGCGTAGATGGTATCTTCAGTGAAGCTGTAGGACTCAATGATGACTTTCGGCTTGCTCTTGTAGCTGCTGCCGCCACCGCTGGAACCACTGTCAGAGGAAGCTTCGCGCACAACAATCGTGACAGGAATGTTATCCTTTAAGTCGCCGCCGTTGTAGCTGACGGTAAAATTAATGGTATAGGTGCCGACAGGCGCTGTTGAAGATAACGTGCCGGTGACTTCAAAGTAAGCGCGATCACCGATTGCAATATCTTTACTCGACCAAGTCTCAAGGGATTCCGTGGTAGAGTTCCACGTTTTATACCAATCAAAGCTGAGGTCTCCGGAAAATGGGTTCTGCGGAGTTCCTGAAAACAGCTTGCAAGTCAAGTCGGTTGCGTTAGGTAAATCCCGATTGAAAATCGGAACATAAAACGTGATCTTCTCGCCGGCGCGCTGAGAGTACACCTGAAGGAGGCTTTGCTCCTCAGAGTCCGTTACACCCGTGTAGAGTTCGAGGTGCCCCGCCCCGGGTTCGGGCGTTGGCACTGGTGTGGGTGTAGGTGCCGAAGTTGGTGTCGGTGATGGAGACTCGCCTTCTGCCAAAGCAGAATAAACCGGCAGCGCGGTCAGCAGCAGCGCCAGCGCGACCATCATCGCGAAAAGTTTCATTTTGTTGGAGTTACGCATGCAAAATACCCTCAGTTTCCCGAACACGCGGTTCGTTTTGTGTGGTGCCTACCTGTGCATTGATCGTGATATCCGTAATTCTGCCGTCGAGCAGATGGATGACTTTATCGCCGAATTCCGCAATGTGCTGATCGTGCGTGACCATGATCAGCGTCTTCTTCTGCTCGCGCAGAATGTCGATGATCACGTGCATGACCTCGTCGGACGTGTTGCTATCGAGGTTACCCGTCGGCTCATCCGCAAACACGATCTGCGGATCGGTCACCAGCGCCCGCGCGATGCCGACGCGCTGCTGCTGTCCGCCGCTCATCTCGCTCGGCCTGTGGTTCATGTGTGACTTTAGGCCGACAAGATCGAGCATGCGCTTGGCGCGCTTGTTGCGCTGCGCCAGCGGCACTCCGCTGAATGACAGCGGCAGGGCTACGTTTTCCAGCGCGGTGTAGTACGGCATAAGGTTGAAGGACTGGAATATGAATCCGACGCGCTTTTGCCGGAACAGGATCAGCTCACCCTGTGTCATGCGCTCCAGATGCTTGCCTGCGATGACAATCTCGCCGGAGGTTACCTGTTCCAGTCCCGCGAGCATGTTGAGCATCGTAGACTTACCGGAGCCGCTGCGGCCGATGATGGAGCAGATGTCGCCGGAAGCGATCTGCAGATCCACCCCGCGCAGGGCGTGTACATCCACAGTGCCAACGTGATAAATCTTCTTCACGTTTCGCATGTCGATCAGCGTGTTTTCCTGCATCGTTCCTCCTGAATCGCTGGCGGCGTCTCCTGCTGGAGCCGGAATCGACAGCGGTGGTCTCTGGTCTTGAACCAGAGTATGGGTTTTTGATGGTGAGTGTATTATTCGTACTAATACGCATATATCATACGCTTCCCGTTCTATCCTGTCAACGTTTCGGCGATGGGAGAATGCAACACAATTGCAAACTCCGGCGAAACGCAGGATGGAGAGGGATGGCGCGGATGCTGTGCCTTGCAAATATTATAGGATGGACGCGCCATAAAATCCATGCGTTAAGCGCGGAAATCCTGCAATTATGCTTGAAAAAGCGGATTCATTCTGATAGGATGATTGAAAACGCCGAAAAGCGGCAACAGAACCCAACAGACGGAGAATGATTCACCCAATGAGAACGGCAAACGCACAACAGCAAACCGCAAACTTGAGCTTCCTTCGCGCAGCGCGCGCGGGACGCTTTGCTTCGCGTGCTGCGTTTGCCCGCGCCGAGTCTACACCCGCTATGCGAATGCGACAGCACGCGGAGCAAGCGGATGCGGTGGCGGCTGCCCTCTAAAGCGGGGGAATTCGGCTGTTCCCGCGGCCGAGCAGGGCACTTGCGCCCACCTGCCGGGAGAATTCTGCGTTTGCAGCGTGCGAAACTTCATTTATATGTGGTACTCATAGAGTACTGGCGCCGATGGCTGAATCCACGTTTGCGCGAGAGCGCAAAGAGGGAAGAGCCAAGCGGTATTTTTTTACCCGTTAGGCGTCGATGCCGGGGACGAGAGAACGCCGCGAACAGAACACGACGATGACGAAAGAAGGTTAACGATATGCCGATTAAAATTCCGGATGGACTTCCTGCGGTCGACTTACTCGCGCAGGAAAACATATTTGTCATGCCGCAGGAGCGCGCGGCCAAGCAGGACATCCGCCCGCTTCGCATTGCGATTTTGAACCTCATGCCCACCAAGCAGACGACCGAGACGCAGATTCTGCGCCTGCTTGCCAACACGCCGTTGCAGGTAGAGGTGACGCTGCTTCGAACGGGTACCTATCAGAGCCAGAACATCTCGCAGGATTATCTGGACTCGTTTTACCGCACGTTTGACGAGGTCAAGGAGGAGCACTTCGACGGTCTCGTGATCACGGGCGCGCCTGTGGAGAACCTCGATTTTCAGGATGTGCACTATTGGGACGAGCTGGTGCGCCTCATGGACTGGGCAGACGACAACGTATATTCCACGCTCTACATCTGCTGGGCGGCGCAGGCTGGGTTGTATCACTTTTACGGTGTGGAGAAGCAGCCGCTGCCGAAGAAGATGTTTGGCATCTTCCCGCACGTGGTGCTGGATCGCTCCCACAAGCTCCTGCGCGGGTTTGACGAGCAGTTCATGGCGCCGCACTCGCGCCACACGACGATTCTCGTCTCAGATGCGGCAAAGATTCGCGACCTCGACATCCTTGCGACCTCGCAGGAGGCGGGGCTCTATCTTGCCGCCTCACGCGATGGCAGGCGTGTGTTTGTAACGGGGCACAGCGAGTACGATGCAAAGACGCTGGAGTTGGAATATCGCCGCGACAAGGCGGCGGGCAAGCCCATCGAGCTGCCGAGGAACTACTATCCCAACGACGACGATACGCTACAGCCGATGATCACCTGGCGCGCGCATGGAGCGCTGCTGTTCTCCAACTGGCTGAATTACTTCGTCTATCAGGAGACGCCGTACGATATCAACGCGATTCCCGCGCATCACGCGGAGTAACGTGCAAGAAATGGGGCTGTCCAGAAAGGGCTTTCTTTCTCGGACAGCCTTTTTTATTTAAAGCGAGGCCTCGCGGGCGAATGATATTCGCCCCTACATCTGCTCTTGCGGGGTAGCCCGCAGTACGAAACTCATTGATACAATTTCAACCTTGAATTTCCGGTGCGCGTGTAGGGGCGGATATCATCCGCCCGTGCCACTTTTGTATTCTGTTCAATGTCTGTGTTAAAATGAAGTATCTGTTTTATGAAGGAGCCATCGGATGCCGAAATTGCCGGAAGCATATGAAACACGCATGCGCGCGCTATTGGGCGAGGCGGAGTTTTCTGCTTACCTGCGCGCAATGGAGGCGCCCTCCCGGCGCGCGCTCCGCGTGAATACGCTCAAGACGACGGCGGCGGAGTTTTCCGACTGGGCGGATTTTGCGCTTGAGCCGACCGGAGTTTTGCCGGAAAGCTTTCTTTTTGAGGATGAAGTCTCCATCGGCCGCCATGTGCTGCACGTTGCGGGGCTTTGCTATGTGCAGGAACCCGCGGCGCAGGTGCCCGCCACGTTGACCCGCGTCCGTCCGGGCATGATGGTGCTCGACCTTTGCGCGGCGCCGGGCGGAAAGACGACCCAGCTTGCAGCACAGATGCAAAACACCGGGCTTCTCGTTGCCAACGAGCCCGTGCGCAGCCGCGCGGAGACGCTGGTTGGCAATCTGGAGCGGCTCGGCGTGACCAACGCGCTCGTAACCTGTATGCGACCGGACGCGCTGGCAGCGGCACTCGGCGCCTGCTTTGACGTGGTGCTGGTGGATGCGCCCTGCTCCGGCGAGGGCATGTTTCGCAAGGATGAAACCGCCATTCGCGAGTGGTCGGAGGAGCACGTGCTCTCCTGCGCCGCGCGGCAATGGCAAATATTGGAGAGCGCGGCGCGGCTCATCAAGAGCGGAGGCCAGCTCATCTACTCCACCTGCACTTTCTCGCGGGAGGAGAACGAAGGCGCAATCGAGTCGTTCTGCGCCGCACACGCTGACTTTACGTTGCTGGAATCCAGACGGATGTATCCGCATTCGTCCGTGGGCGAGGGGCAGTTTATGGCTTCGCTTGTGCGTGCGGATGGTGCGGTGAAAAACACATCGCCTTTTATGAAACCTTCCGGCGAGCGGATTCCCGCATTTGAATCGTTCTGGCGGGATACGTTCACGATTGAACCGCCGGATGCGATGTTCCTGCCGGATGGCCGCGTGCTGCTTTACCCGCAGATTTTACCGCGTGATCGCAGCGGGCTGCACATCTTGCGCGCGGGCGTGCTCGCAGGCGAACTCAAAAACGGCAGATTCACGCCGGATCATGCGCTCGCGATGGCGTATCTCGCCGACGCGTTCCGCTTGACTGCGGCGCTGGTCGATGATGAGCTCACGCGCTTTCTCGCGGGGGAGACCATCGTCTGCGACCCCGAACTCTCGGGCTGGTGTCCCGCGACGGTGCTAGGTCATCCCGTTGGCTGGGGCAAAGCGGTGGACGGCGTGCTGAAGAACCATATTCCAAAGGGGTTGAGGATACGATAACCTACTTTTCTTGAAAGTGAAGTAGGCAAAAGTTCTTACACGATGTGGCGAACTAAAATGAGCGAAAAAAGAGACAAAAATAGGGTCTATCGGGCTGCTTTTTTTGACCGGGATCACACGCTGATCCACGGCGATCCCGCCCTGCGGGCGCAGCGCGCGCGGATGATCGAGAGCTGGTCTGGTAAGCCGTTCGTCGCGCCGGAGGATCTTTTTACACGCCTGCTTGGGGATCGCCAGCTTTTGACCGTAGAGAACGAAATCGCGTTTTGGAGAACATATTTTGCCGAGCTTCTGCGTTCGCAAGGGGTTCAAGAGCAGATCAAAGCCCGCACGGACGCGCTCTTTGATGCGTATTGGCTCAAAGGCGGCGTGGTCTATCCCGAAACGAGAGCGGTGCTCGATTGGTTTGCCGCACAGGGCTTTCGTATGGGCGTGATCAGCGATACGTTTCCGTCCCTCAAACTCACGCTGGAGGCGGTGGGGCTCGCGGACTACTTTTCGTGCTTCGTGTGTTCCGATCAGGTGGGCGTGATGAAGCCGGAACCGTTGATCTATCAAACCGCGCTGAATCTGCTTGGGGCCTCTGCCGAAGATAGCTTGTATGTGGACGATTACGATGTGGAGGCGGATGGCGCGCGTGCGCTGGGGTTCACCGCGTTTCATATCTGCCGGGAATCGAGTCCGGAGAAGGACTGGGATATCTCTTCGTTAACAGAGATGATCGACTTCTTACGATAAATCCCAGTGATTTTTTAACGGAACAAACACCAAAACAACGGAAAACGGAGGGGGTACGCCCTCCGTTTTCGCATGTGGCACAGATTCTAGAAGGAGTTAGGAGAATCAATCGTACACGAGCAGCGCGATATCGGGATTATCGATATTCTCTGCGTTGTACCACTGTGCGCCGGTGTCGACGTCGGCAACGGCTTCACCGTTGGCGGCCTTGACAGCGAGCTCGACGGCCTTGTAGCCGATCTGGTACGGATCCTGGGTGACCGAGCCGTAGAACCAGCCATAGCGAATGGAGTTCTTCTGCGCGCTGCCGGCATCAAAGCCAGCCACGACGAGGTCGGCATACTTGCCGCCGTCGGCGAGGTCTTCACCATCGGCAGTTGCTGCGAGCAGACCCACAACCGCGCCTTCGTTGGAGCAGAAGATCGCGGCGATGCCGGGAGTTGCGAGCAGGGAGTTCGCGGAGGTCTGCAGAGCGGTGGCTTCCGTCGTTGCGGAGACTTCCACGCGGATGATGATCGCAGAGCCGTCAACCTTGGCTTCCCACTTGGTGTGGCCTTCGACGGAGACTTTACCCGGCTGAT
>JBDKRF010000413.1:0-1578 GCA_039683525.1 Clostridiaceae bacterium | reverse complement strand
GCTGGCGAGACGGAATCTTTGGCATATCGTCCGTATATCTGCTGTATCAACGGCATTCGTCTCGGCTTTGTCTCATTTGCGGAGCAGCGCGCAGGCGCGTTTTCCGGTAAAGCGGACGCGCTCCGGCTGATGGCGTTTGATCAGGTGCGCATGCTGCTCAACCAATGTGATCATGTGATCGTGCTCGTCCGCGCGGGGTTGGATCAGTCGGAGCTGCCGCTGCCGGAGTGGTGCGCGCGGTGCCGCCGCTGGATTGACGCGGGCGCGAGCTGCGTTGTGGACACGGGAAGCGCGAAGGGCTGGGAGGTTTATCAACACGGCCTGATCTTCTATGGACTCGGCGCACCGACCGGCGCGGATTCGCTGGGCGTATTTCTGACGCTTCGCCGCAACAGCCGGTTTGACTATGAGGTGCGCGCGCTGCAGAACACAGGGGGCGTTCTGGATGCCTCCGCAAACGATGCGTTCAAGCAGCGGATCGACGCGCAAAATCAACTCTTTGCCAACGAGAACGCGTATTTTCACGCGGCGGACGAGATGTGTCAACGGCTGTATTGCGAGGTGGAATCCGCGCAAAAGCGCGGTGTGCTCGGACTCTTCTCCTCGCATGCGGACGAGGAGACGCGACTGCTTACGCTGCTGGAAAACGAGTCTCTGCGGCTCATGACACTGCGTGCCTTACGCCTCAATCGCGCGGCGGAAAAGGACAAGCGGGAGAATGCAAAGAGAGCGTGACGAAGCATAGTTGCGCCTGTGTTGGCAGTACCATCCTTAGTGCCCCGTATACGCGTATTCCGCTAGGCGTAGGCCTCAAAAACGGAACCATGACGGAAATACGAACAATTATGAAACAATGCTCCTGGGTTGCGCCATTTTCCTTCGCTGTGTTATAATATCGCAGTGTATGTTGCAAAGTAAGCGGAGGAGACTGCCTTGAAGCCGGCTGCGGTGCTGGACATCGGAAGTTCCAAGATCGTCTGTCTGTGTGGCAGTTTTGTCAATCGCGATGGCATAACCGTACACGGCGTTTCCGTTTGCCCATATAACGGTTATCAGGCGGGTGCCTTCACCGACCATCGCTCGTTACACAACGCCATTGTTGAGTCGGTTTCCAAGGCGGAACAGGAAGCGCGTATGCGCATCCGTGAGGTGGCCATCAGCGTTCCCGCTCCGTTTTGTAAGATTATCCTGACCGAAGCCACGCTGCCGATCGGCAGCCGAAGCAAGCGCGTCATGGCAGAGGATATCGACGATGTCATTTCGCTCTCCCTTAAAAAGGTAAAGCTGAGCGGATATGTGCTCATGCACAGTACGCCCGTCTCCTTTACGGTCGGCGGGGTGGTGTCTTCCGCTCTCCCGACGGGCGCAAAGACCGAGGAGCTCGGCGCGCTCGTTTCGCACATGTATGTGCAGGAGGAGTTTGTCCGCGCGATGGAGCAGGCGTTGGCCCCGCTCGATATCGAGATTTCCATGAGCGTTTCGTCCCAGCTTTGCGCGGCGCTTGCGATCATTCCCGAAAAAGAGCGCGTGCGTCCCGCGATACTCATCGACGTAGGCTATACGCACACGGATGTATCG
>JBDKRF010000412.1:0-11328 GCA_039683525.1 Clostridiaceae bacterium | reverse complement strand
CTCAATTTCGATGAAGCTGCCGCTGTCCACAATCGCCTCGATGCGGCGGTAAGCGGGTTGGCGAAACAGGTTGCCGCAATAGGGGCAGGCAGCGTCGCCCGCGAGCACCACCTCCGCGATGAGGTCGCGTCCGCAACGCGTGCAGCGGAGGATTTCCAGCGCGCCGGTTTCTTCGCCCGTCTGCGGCGAAATATGTTCGATTTTCTCTGAAAAAAGATTCATGTTCGCCCCCTGAGAAAACGCGGTAAAAACGTTTGTTCAATCCATTTGGTATGCGTGTTTCCGCTGCGGAAATCCGCGTCGCTGAGCATCGCGCGGGCAAGCTCCGTGTTGTGGTCGATGCCGTCGATGGAAAGCTCTCCCAGTGCCTGTAGACTCAATCGAATCGCTTCGTCGCGGTCGTCCGCAAAGGCGATGAGCTTGAGCACCATCGAATCATAATAGGGCGAAATCTCGTCGCCGATGGTGTAGCCGCTGTCGATGCGGATGCCGTTGCCGCCGGGCAGCTGCATGCGCTTGATCACGCCGGGCGACGGACGGAAATTCTCCGCCGGGCACTCCGCGTTGATGCGGCACTCGATCGCGTGACCGCGGGAGACGAGGTCTTCCTGCTTCATGTAAATATGATGTCCCAGCGCTACCTGAATCTGCGCCTTGATGAGGTCAAGGCCGAAGATGCTCTCGGTGACCGGATGCTCCACCTGAATGCGGGCGTTCATCTCCATAAAGAAGAAGCGGCCGTCGCGGGTGAGCAGAAATTCCACCGTGCCCGCGTTTTGATAGTCCACCGCGCGGGCGATCTCCACCGCCGTTTGTTCGATTTTTGTCCGGATCGCCTCAGGGATGTTCGCCGCGGGGGCTTCTTCGATCAACTTCTGGTTTTTGCGCTGAAGCGTGCATTCGCGCGTGCCCAGATGCAGCACGTTTCCGTGCGTGTCCGCGAGGATCTGCACCTCGATATGCCGCGCTTCCGGCAGATATGCCTCCAGATACACACTACCGTCGCCAAAGGCGAGCTCGGCTTCCCGGCGCACGAGCGGGAACTCCCGTTCCAGCACGCAGGCATCCTCGATAATGCGGATTCCCTTGCCACCGCCGCCCTTTGCGGCCTTGATCATCAGCGGATAACCGATGCTCTTTGCGGCCTGTACGGCTTCCTTGAGCGTGTCTACCGTGCCGTCCGAGCCGGGCACAACGGGAAACCCGTTCGCAATCATGGTCTTTCGCGCGGCTTCTTTGTCGCCCAGCACGCGCATGCTCTCCGGCTGCGGACCTATAAAACGGATGTCCGCTTCGGCGCATGCCTCGGCAAACGCGTCGTTCTCCGAAAGAAAGCCCACACCGGGGTGCAGCAGATCCGCGCGGTAGGCTTTTGCCGCCGCGAGGATTGCGTCTATGTTGAGATAGCTCTTGTCCGCAGGACGCGGGCCGATGCAGACGCTCTCATCCGCAAGGCGAACGTGCAGAGACCGCTCGTCGTTTTCGGAATAGACCGCAACCGAACGAAGCCCCAGCTTCTTACAGCTGCGGATGATTCGAACGGCGATCTCCCCGCGATTTGCCACGAGTACCGTCTGCATATTAGTTTCCTTCACTCAGGAGAAACAACGCGTCCCCGGCGGCGAGCGTTGCGCCGTCGGTTGCGAGAATTGCCAGAATGACGCCGCTTCTCGGCGCGCGGATTTCGTTCATGGTCTTCATGGCCTCGATGATGCAGAGCGTGTCGCCCTTGCTCACCCGGGAGCCGACCTGAACAAACGGCGCCGCGCCGGGTTCCTTTGCCAGATAGAATACACCGGAGATGGGAGAACGCACCGCGTCCTTCTCGTCCGGCTGCGTCGATTCCGCCAACTGCTGTTGGGTAGCGGCGGGTGCTGCCGCTGTTGTGGCCGCCCCGCGCTCCAGCAGGATTCTGAGATCTCCCTGCTGTACTTCGATCCTGGTGAACGCGGATTGCTCCGCGCGCTCCATCAATCGGATGATTGCGTCCAGATCCATGTATGGAGTCCTTTCGGCTATAAAAAAAGTATAATTCCAGCGTAGTCGGGTAAACTTTTCTGTGCGGTTGGTATAAAAAAAATGATCCCGCACATTGTTAGCACTACTAACTAACTTGCGCAGAATCATAACATGGTGATTTTTGCTTGTCAAGCACGCGGGCGTGTACCGTGGTTCAATTGTGAAACGCAGCTGTCCGCGATACAGGTTTGATTATTATGGTATGCAGTTCTTAACAGAACTTGCAGTTTTGTTGAGAAATCGCGTGATTGTGGAATGTTTTCGTTTCAACGCGAAGCTTTTTGCGCGTGTATTCCCTGATAATCCCACGTCCGTATGCATTTTTTACACGCGTAAGTGGTTGAAAAAGTTCACAAGCGCCTGCATGGATTGCAGCACCTCAGGGTATTGTTTCACCTGAAAATCCCGCATGACCGCGTGGATAAGCATATCGTGAAACTGCGTGTGCTTTTTACACATCGCTTCTCCCTCATCCGTGAGCTTGAGGATGCTCTTTCGTTTGTCGTCCTCCGCGCGGGTTTTGATGAGATATCCTTTCTCCACGAGGCGGTTGACGGAGACACTCACCGTCGCCTTTGTGATGCCAAGCACGTCCGCAATCTGCGTCAGCGTCGCGTCCGGAATATCCTGCACAATCTCCAGTGCGTGCATCTCAGTTCTGCTTAAGTTTCCATTGGCAAGCTTACTCACGCTCCGCTCCTGCAGCCTGAGTACGCTGTAAAACATGTCTTTGAGTGCCTGATTGAGCAGCAGCTCGATTTCCTGATCGGTCATATGATCACTCCTTATCGGCAGGGCAGCCGAAACTCCTTCGTACTACGAACGATTTCATGATACCACACGACGAGGAAAATGCAAACCGCTTGCCGCACCCGGTGTTATTGTGATGCAACGCGGGCTTGCTTCGGCACAAATCAAATTGCAAACAAAAATGCGTAGCGGTATAATGGTGCCAGCGAACGGTCGTATACAACGCCAACGATCTGTGCCGTTGGAGCGACCGAACATAAAAAATCTTGTCGGAGGTGCTGATTATGGTTCACAAGGTCGTAAAGGGTGATACTCTGCTCAAAATTGCGGCGATTTATAAAACGACACCGCAAGAGATCATGAAGTTAAATCCGAACGTCAAGGATGCCAGCCATATCGAAATCGGCTGGGAGCTGAAGATTCCCGTTCTCAAGCCGGCCAAAGTGGTCGAGCACACGGTTCTGGCGGGCGATAATCTCACGCGGATTGCAAAAATGTACAACAGCACGATCGATGAGATCGTTTCGATGAATCCTTCCATTACGAATCCGAATCTGATCCGCACCGGTTCGGTGATCAAGGTTCCGGATCGCAGGAAGAAATAAATCAAGCCTGATGATACAGCAAAGCCCGCCTTCCGGCGGGCTTTTTGTATCTTTCTATCCTACTTACGCGCGCTTTTTCGCGTTCTTCACTTCATACATCCGCTGATCCGCGCGCGCGATCAACGAATCATAGTTTGAATCCGTCTGCGCATCCCAAACCGCATAGCCGATGCTCAATCCGATTGGCTTTCTCTCTGCGTGCGTCCTGTTCCACTCGGAAATGTTCATCTCCACCCGCGCAATGATCTGTTCGGCATCCACATCGGAGTTGGACGGCAGCACGATGCAAAACTCGTCTCCGCCATAGCGCGCGAGGAACGCATCTGAATTCTTACAGCTCAACTTGAGGATTTCGGAAACGTTGACGAGTACGCCATCGCCATAAAAATGCCCGTATGTGTCGTTGATCTGCTTAAAGCCGTCGACATCCATCATCACCAGTGACAGCGTGCCAGACTTGTTCAAGTCCCTGTCGCTGACCTCACGAAGCAGAAACTTGCTGAGTTCCCGGCGGTTGTTGAGGTTCGTCAACGGATCGGTTGAAATCTGGCGGTTCTGTGAATCCAGATAGACCAGCAGAATCGAAATCGAAGCGAGAATCCAGTTGAGGCTTACACCATAGAAAAACAGCTGGATAAAGCCGCCCAATGAGGGAAGCACCGCAAAAAACGCCATCGTATAATAGCGCCTGCGGTCGTCCACCCAGGCCGCACCTTTCGCCTTGATCAGCGAGCGGATGCTGCCGTAGATGAGATAAGCATAGGACAGGAATGCGTAAACATAGACGCCGATCTCTCGATGATAGATATTCTCCGCGTCGATGGTAAAGATAAAGCCGAATTTCAGGTTTGGAGCCAATGCGATCAAGAAAAGGATCAGCGGTATGCTGGCGAAGGCGACTCTTCGCCTTGCTGCAAGCAGGTCGGTACTCAGTGCACCCTCGACATACAGCGCCCAAAGATAGGGCAAGATCACGTGCAGCGCATAATAGAAGGTTTCCAGCGTGTAGTTGAGAGAGCGGGCAAAGCGAAATTGCTGACCATCGATCAGCCAGCAGCCCGCGTCAATCACCAACATCAGTATCGTCGTGTAGATCAGCAGGTTAAACCGACGTTGCGCCGCGGAGACCGCCTTCGTCTGCCGCTGCGTGACAAGGATGACTGTCAGCAGTATAATTCCCAGCGCACTGATTTCAACATAGAGCGCGTTCTGCATTCCGTATCCCCCAACGAAGATCCCCGACTTGGCTCAACCGTAGATTGAGACGCTCTGCACTGTCTCGCTCGACGGGCAACCCTAGCTCCCATGCAACTTTTTATGACTTTCCCTCAAACGCATTCCGTTTGTTATCTATAGTATATCATACTACGCGTACATTTTCATCTGCGGATAGCGACCGTCCGCCAGCCGCGCGAAAGGCTACTTTTGCCAGATCCATCCAAACAGGACATAATGCGTGATCCATTGCCCGGTTGTCCGGTAGACCTCCACTTCGCAGGCTGCGCTGGCCAGTCCATCGCCAGTTTGACAGAGAATCGCCGCCGTGCCGACGCCCGTTGCCGTCACTTGTCCATCGTCGCTGACGCGGGCAACGGATGCATCCGAGCTTGTCCAGCTCAGCTTCTTGTCCGTTGCGTCATCCGGCAGCACCGTAGCGCTGAGCTGCATGCTTTCGCCCACGGAAAGCCGGATTTTGCTCTCACTGAGTTGGCAGGATGTTGCAGCGACCCGCTTGGGGATTGCTTTCTCCGCAAGCACCGCGCCGCATTCCGAGCAGGACTGCCGCTGCAATCCTTCGCTATCGAAGGTTGCGGGCGAGATCACCTGCCAGTCTCCCGGCGTATGCGCGGGAGCCGTGTAATCATCTGTATACATATACCCGGTCTTGGGGTTGGTATAGGTCGTGTAGCCGAATTTCTTGCAGTGCGGCGCGGTCACCACCGCGTCATAGACCGGGTTTTCGGCAGGGTCCGGCAGGAGCATGCGCGAGAAGTCCTTGCTTTCCCGGCTCTCAAAGCGTACGGTCTCGTTGCCCACCACCAGCAGATCGGGATTTTGAATCTCGCCGACATACGCGCGGCAATAAGCGCGGCGATCCTCGACGTCCTCAAAGAACGAAATCACGGCGTCCACGCTGCAACCGCGCACAAAGCCGGAATAGAGTTTGTCCTTGGGGTTTACGTCGTCGAGGCCTACGAGACCACCGTTGTGTACATAGCCGTGCACGGAGGTATAGCCCGCGAGCTTCACCGTGCAGTTCTCTACGTCCGCAAAGCCGTTTGCCAGCACGCCGCCGAGGTACTCCTCGCAGGAAATGTCCGGCGTCACCGTGATCATCGTAATCTCCGCGTCCACGGTGCAGCCCTTGATGAGCCCGCGCCCAAAGCCCGCAATTGCAGAAGCGCCGCACTGCTGTGCCGTGGAGGTAATTTTCAACCTGCCCTGAACGGAGCAGTTTGTTATCGTGCCTTTGGCAAGATATCCCGCGATGCCGGAGAGAAAGCATGGCTGATCGGTGGTGAAATCCGCCTTGACGTTGAGGAGGTTCAGGTTTTGCACCGTGCCGCTGACGGAGGAAAACAGCGCGGCAAACACGGTATGATACCCGCGGTGCCGACCGTCGTAGGTGATGCGCGTCTCCTCGCCCGCCCGCGAGAGGGTGAGGTTATAGATCGTGTATCCCGCGCCGTCGAGGCTGCCGGCAAACGCAAACGGCGTCCAGTCCACCCCGCGTAGATCGATGTTCGCGCCGAGTATGTAGTCCTGATCCGGCTGCTGCGCCATCGCCAAAAGTCCCGCTGCGTCGTTGATGACGACGGGCTGCGCCGCCTCCGCCCGCGCGGGCAGGGGTAAAAGGAGCATCAGCAGGATGAGTACGGTGGCAAGCAGGCGGTGTTTCATTTGAATCAATGTATCCTTTGCGGAAAATCTTCCCCGTTGGGTGACAGGAACATTTTATGCCCGCAGAGGGGTTGCGTCAATCTTTACACATCAAGGGATGTCCTCGATTTGAGCATAAGGAATATCAAACGCACCTTGATAGAATAGAACGTTTACGGTGTCATTGATTTGCGTTTCATAATATAATGATTCTTCAACTCGAAAAGAATACTCTTCCTCGGGTGAAGTTTGTAGGTCAAGAAAGTAACTGTCTCCGCCTTTACCTGAAGAAATGTGCTTATCTATAACCATCGCCATTTTATCCTGTGGTGGAACTCGATCAAGAAGTGCATTCGTGATGCTCACTGCGGAAAAGCAATATATTCCTAGAATGCACGTAAGCCCTAAAAGTTGAATCTTACGAATTCTGCATTCTTCAGATGACAGATACGCTTGTATTACAAATAACACGATAAGAATTCCCGATACCAGCAAGAATCTCCCGAATTTCAATATATGAAAATCAAGGATAGCCCGTAAGCTAAGCGGGGCAATTGAGAATAAGAGTGCATACATGATCTTAACTCTGCCATGTACAAATTTCGATTCTTCGGCTAAAGTAACCTCATTCGGGAAGAGATAGTGCATCATAAGGAGCAACGGAGGCGGGAGCATCGTAAGCCAAGCGAAAAGCTGATAGGGAACATCCAAAAATATCCAAGCGAGACCGGCAATAGTCGCAAAAGCACAAATCCCAAAATAAACCTTTCGCATGATATCTCTTCTTTTCCGGTTGAGAGACGGAATATAGTGCGATACAGTTTTCCGCTCCAGTTGGGCATTCGGTGGTATCTTTTCACGCAGGAATTGCTCTAGTTTTGTTCCACCTTCTGCCAAAATCGCCGTTAAGAAATACCGCTTTTCCCAAGTGATGATGCTGATCTCCATATCAAATGGATTGGTATCTGAATAAACATCATGAAAGCGAAGCGTCGTAACATCTTTCAAAATAATCTTAAAGTCATCCTTGCCGAGCGGAGGTAGATTATCTTCACTTTTCAAGTTCTTTATTTCCAGATCTCTAAAAAAACTACCGACTTTATAGAATAGTAGTTCCCCGTCTTGACAGAACAGTTGATAAATTGCACCATTTGATTTCTTGGCTACGAGAAGAGCGGCCTTCTCTGATTGCATTTGCGCCCATGCCGCTTGATCCTCCTGTATTTGTTGATAGCTCGTTTCATTATTTAATCTCTTCGTTCCGCTCGTCTTCTTCTTACGGGTAATATAGTATTTGAGTAGAGATGGGCCGACAATACCAGGAAGCACCAATAGAATGCCAACCAATCCTATTTCAATACTAGAAAAAGCTATCATGATCGATATATAAATGAAAATCCCATACCCGATCATCAGCCCTTTCCGCGCAAGAAAGATGTAGAGTATGCCGCTGATCCCTGTTCCTGTCACAACTAAAAAGAAGACAGCCTGTTTCCAGCGCACTCCGCCGTCAAGAAGCAAGCCCTGCAGAACGAACCCGAAAGCCAACGCTACCACAACCAACCCCAACCCGATCAGTAAACGCTTCCCTTTTTCGGACGAAAAAAGCTTCTTCATGCAATATTGCTCCGTTTTCTATAAACACATGATCGCAGAAAAACATATAGTACACGCAATTTGAATAGGATTCAAAGAATAAGTAAGTGAAATTCTGTTTTCCATTGTAATTCTCTTTTGATTCTCAAACAAGTCAGAATTCAAAAAAGGCACCCTTGCAGGTGCCGTTCTGTGCCAATTCCCTTATGCCTTTTTTCGATACGACAGCACATCCTTCGGGCAAACATCCACGCATTCGCCGCAGAGGATGCAGTCGAGGCTCTTCACGCTGCCCGTCTTGACCGCGGCGTTGACGTCGATGCTCATCGGGCACTTGTTGTTGCACTTCTTGCAGTCGATGCAGCTCTCGGGCCTCGTCTTGATCCGCATCTGCGGCAGATGCAGGAGCCTGCCCACCAGTTGCCCCGCGTTTAGAAACGGGCTCATCCAGCAGATGCCGTGGCACGCGCCTCTGCGCCCGAGCGTGAGATCGAGCACGAAAATCAACCCCAGCACGAGATAGTACATGATGTACTTGATCGGCTCGTCCACGGAGATATACCGCTCCGTCAGCCGCAAGGGATCGATGCCCTTGATGCCGCCCGCAAGGAGGAAGCCCGTGGCCAAAAACCCAAACCACACCGTGAAGATGACATATCGCACAATGCGGAGCCGCTTGGCGTTGGCGGGTTTCGGATTCACCGTCTGCGCAACCTCCGCAATGCCTCCTGCGGGGCACAGCCAACCGCACCACGCGCGCCCGAAGAACAGGCCGGAGAGGAAGAGCAGCAGAAACAGGATCGCGCTGCCGGAGAGCACCCCCGCGAATGCCCCGTCGATGGAGACATACGGTGAGAGGAAGTTCATGGTGATCGGAAACAGAAACAGGGATACGTATAGCAGTATTCTGCGGGTCTTCTGACGCATTGTGATTCACTCCTTTGTCATTTCGCGCTTGCGCGCTTGCTATTGGTTACCGATGTTCTTTACTCGTTGCGCAAGAGCGCTTGTTTCTTTTCAAAATAGTCCCGCGTTTCGCGGCACCAGTCGAGGTAGGCGCGGTTTGCCTTCTGGCCGAAGTCGATCACGCGCAGGATGTCCCCGTGGTTTTCGTCCTCGTCGGGAATGCGCATCAGCTCCTGCTGGAAGAGGCCGAGGATGTGCAGTTGCCGCGCGTGGCTCTCCTCAAACGCGGATAAATGCGCGAGCATGGCTTCCGGCGCGGCATAGCCCGAAAAGTACGTTTTGAGCAGAATTTCGAGGCGCAGTGACTCCTTCTCAACGGGCTGCGAAATCCAGTCGATCAGCGCCGCTTTTCCCGCGGGCGTAATTTGATACGTCTTCGCCGCGTGTCCGCCCGGCGCTTCCAGCGGGCACTCTTCCACGAGTCCCTGCACAGCAAGCGACTTGAGCGCGGGGAAAATCTGACCGAAGCTCTCGCTCCAGAAGAACTGAAAGCGAATGTCGATGATCTTCTTGATCTGGTAACCGCTGAGCGGCTTTTCCGCGAGTAACCCCAGAATCACATAATCCGTCTGCCGCAAAATCGCACCTTCTTTATATCTGTTAGATATATTATAGCGCATGATTTTCGTTCGTCAACAGGTCATTTATATCTTTTTGATATATTAGATATCAACGCATCAAAAAAACCGCCCGAAGGCGGCAAAAACTCTAATTTACAGATGTCGCTTACTTCGCCGCGTTGGCAGCGACGGCGATCGCGTCCCAGGAGCCGGCAAACGGCGGCGCGTAGCCAAAGTCCACATACCCCAGCTCGTCGGTCGTCATGCCCTGATCGATTGCGACGGCGATGGGATCGATACGGATTGCAGTGTCCCGCGCGCCCATGAGCTGCGCGCCGAGCAGCACGCGATCCTCTGCGCGGAAGCAGAGCTTGATCTCGATGTCGCAGGCATTCGGGTAGTAGTGCGGGTGCGAATGTGCACGTACCAGAACGCTCTTTACGTCCATGCCCGCGGCTTTTGCCTCCGCCTCCGTCAGCCCGGTCTTTGCGAACTCCATCCCCATGCAGCGCAGCATCACCGTACCCAGCGCGCGGTGATAGGCGGTGGGTTTGCCAAGAAGCGCATCCCCCGCGAGCCTGCCAAGCTTATTGGCATAGGTGCCGAGCGGAAGATAGACCGGCTTTTGCAGCAGCATGTGCCAAACGCTTGCGCAGTCTCCCGCGGCAAATACGTCCGGTTCGCTGGTCTGCATGTGCTCGTTCGTCTCAATCGCGCCGTTGTCGAGCTTCCTGAGCCCCTCGGCGAACTCGGTATTCGGCACGATGCCGACGCTGACAATCACCACATCCGCATCATAGGAGCCTTTGTCCGTCACCACGCAGGAGACGGCATCCCCGCCGGAAAACGCGGTCACGCGCTCCTGCAAGTGCACATGCACGCTGTGCCGCTCCAGCTCATCCTTCGCCGCGCGGGCAAACTCCTCATCGTATCCGGGCAAAAGCTGCCCTGTCGCCTCGATGACGCGCAGGCTCTTCACTTTTTGCATCAGGCACGCCTCTGCAAGCTCCAACCCGATGGCGCCGCCGCCGATGATCACGACATCCGCGTGCTTGTGTTCGATAGCGCGGCGGATCTCCTCCGCATCCTTTGGGGTTTTGAGCGTAAAGATGTTCTTTCGCTCCGATCCGGGCACGGAAAGCAGACGCGGGCGGGCACCGCTTGCGATCAGCAGGCGATCATATGATTCGGCGAACGCATTACCGGCGTCGGTCGTTCCGTACACGGTCTTGTGCGCGAAATCAACTCTCTCCACTGCGTGGCCCGTGCGCATGATGATGCCGTTTTTCTCAAAATCGGAAACAGAGCGGATGCGAACGAGGTCGATTTCGTCGTTGAGCCCCGCGATGTAAAACGGCAGCCCGCACGCACCGTAGGAAACCTCGTGTGTCGCTTCCAGCACGATCGTTTCGGCGTCCTGCTCCCTGCGCTTCGCGCGGGAAGCCGCGCTCATGCCCGCAGCGTTTGCCCCGATCACGACAATCTTCATATCTGCGCCCTCCCCGTTACTCTCGTTATCATCGTATCACGTTGTGTGAAAATAGCAAATGACTCCGGTAAAACCGGAGTCATTGCGTCAGCTTGGATTTAATTCATGAACAGCGCGATGTCGTCGTCCACGTTGCCGATGCCAGCAATGCCGAAGTTTTCCACCAGCACGTTGGCGACGTTCGGCGAGAGGAAGCCCGGCAGCGTCGGCCCAAGATGGATGTTTTTCACGCCCAGCGAAAGCAACGCCAGCAGCACGATGACAGCCTTTTGCTCATACCACGCGATGTTGAACGCCAGCGGCAGCTCGTTGACCGAGGTAAGCGCAAACGCCTCCGCAAGCTTCTGCGCGATGACGACCAGCGAGTAGCTGTCGTTGCACTGGCCCGCATCGAGCACGCGCGGAATGCCGCCGATGTCGCCCAGATTGAGCTTGTTGTAGCGGAACTTCGCGCAGCCAGCGG
>JBDKRF010000411.1:0-2075 GCA_039683525.1 Clostridiaceae bacterium | reverse complement strand
AAGCCGCGCGCGAAACGTTTGAGTCGATCAACGGCAAGCTCTATGCGAGCGCCTGGAAGTCCCAGTTTCTCTCCGGCTTGACTATGCCGCTGATGAGCTTTGCCGGGAACCTCGGCTATGTTGCCGTCTGCGTGGTCGGCGCGGTGCTTGCGGTGAAAGGCGTCATCACGTTTGGCGTGATTGTCGCGTTCATGATGTACGTGCGCCTGTTTACGCAGCCGCTGTCCCAGATTGCGCAGGCGTTTAACAACCTCCAGCGCACCGCCGCGGCGGGCGAGCGTGTGTTTGCCTTCTTTGAGGAGGAGGAGCTGAAAGACGAGTGCGACAAACCGGAACGGCTGAACAACATTCGCGGCGAGGTTGAGTTCTCGCACGTGAAGTTTGGCTACAGCCCCGAGAAGACGATTATCCACGACTTTTCCGCCAAGGTCTGTCCGGGGCAGAAGGTCGCAATCGTCGGGCCGACCGGCGCGGGCAAAACGACTATGGTCAACCTACTGATGCGCTTTTACGAGCTTGACGGCGGCGAGATTCGGCTCGACGGCGTGCCGATCAGCCGCGTGCCGCGCGAAAATGTCCACGAGCAGTTTGGCATGGTGCTGCAGGATACATGGATTTTTGACGGTACGATCCGCGAGAACATTGTCTACAGCAAGGAGGGTGTGTCCGGCGAGCAGGTCGTCTCCGTCTGCAAGACGGTTGGGCTGCATCACTTCATCAAGACTCTGCCCAAGGGGTACGAGACCAGACTGGATGACAACGTTGGCCTCTCCGAAGGACAGAAGCAGCTCATTACGATTGCGCGCGCGATGATTCAGAATGCGCCGCTGCTGATTCTGGACGAAGCGACCAGTTCCGTCGACACCCGTACGGAGCGAATTGTCCAGTGCGCAATGGATCAGCTCACCCATGGGCGGACCTCGTTCGTGATTGCGCACCGGCTCTCGACGATTAAGAATGCCGACCTGATTCTTGTGATGAATGACGGGGACATTGTGGAGAGCGGAACGCATGCAGACCTGCTCGCGAAAAAGGGATTTTACGCCGAACTGTACAACAGCCAGTTTGAACCGGCTGCGTAAGGGAACTCAAGCAAAAAAGCAAATGCGGCCAAGGCCGTATTTGCTTTTTTTGCGCTTGAAAAAGGCGATATTTTCTTTGCAGGCGGACGGGAAGCTATGGTAAGATTACGAATACCAAACCACGGCGGGCGCGCCGAAGAAAAAAGGATGTCATGTCGGAAAAACAAAAAAAGGATCTTCTGTTCTTCTTTGTCATTGTTGCAACGGTCAATCTGGCGATTGGGTTCAGCGACGGATTATTTTCCAACTACTTTAAGGAAGTATATAGCACAAACGGGTTTCAGCGCGGGCTGATCGAGTTTCCGCGCGAACTGCCCGGTGTAATCGTGTTTTTTCTCATAAGCGCCATTTCGTTTTTCGGTGATATCACCATTGCGATGATCGCGCAGGCCGCCGCGGCGCTCGGACTAGTTGTCCTGGGATTCTTCACACCGTCGTTTGGGGTGATGCTGGGATTCCTCTTCCTCTACTCCATGGGGCTGCATTTGTATATGCCGCTGAACGACAGCATCGGGATGTCCCTTGCGGAGCCGGATCAGCTCGGCAAGCGGATGGGGCAGGTGGCGGGCATTCGCTTTGCGTTTCTTACGGTGGCGGGGCTTGCGGTTTTCTTCCTGTTCCGCTTCGGTGTGTTCAGCTTTCAGAGTAAAACGAAATGGACGTTTGTCGTTGCCGCCGTTCTCTATATCGTGGCGCTGCTGCTTTTCATCAAACTCAAGCGGGACATGGGGCAGGTGCGCAGCAAGCGCGAAAAACCGAAGTTCATTTTCCGCAAAGAGTATAAGTTTTACTATATGCTCGCCGTGGTTTTCGGCGTGCAGAAGCAGGTTATGATCGTATTCGGCCCGTGGGTGCTCATTGAAACGCTTGGGCAGCGGGTGGATACCATCGTACTGCTGGGTATTATCGCTTCTACGCTCGGCATGTTCCTGATGCCGCAGCTGGGCAAATGGATCGACCGCTTTGGCGTGAAAAAGCTGCTGTATGTGGACG
>JBDKRF010000410.1:0-6693 GCA_039683525.1 Clostridiaceae bacterium | reverse complement strand
ATCACGCCGTTTGAGAGTTCACCGGACGGGGACAGGACAAGCACTTGCTCGCCGACGCTCGGGCAACGCCACGTCTTGTCGGCCCCCGCTGCAAAGGTCAGCCACGGGAGCGGGCGCGTGCGTAGGGCTCCGATCGCTACGGTCGCGTATCCGTATTGCGGTTCGACTGTCGCAATCGTTCCCATGCGGATAAGTCCACCGATTCGGCGCATGGTATCCGAAAGGTCAAAGCGGGTGTTGCTCATGGATGAACCTGTTGATAATCGTCTATGTGATCGGGGCCGATGTCGGGATCGATGCCGACGTAAACTTCTGTCGGAATTGGCTCAGGGTCGGTGTCCCAAACGCTCGTGCCGAGAAGGATTTCGTGCGTCCAGTCGATGCTCCACGTCTCGAAACACTGCATCGAGCCGTTGCCCGATCCGCCCGGCTCAACTGAAAATTGGTCTGGTTGCGCCCCCGTGAGTTCAGCCGCTCCGATTTTCAGCCCCCAGCGATTGTAATATATCAGGTTGCAGAGCTTGCCCGCTAGTTCACGCACGGCCATTTTTGCGGCTTCCGTTCGATAGCTGACTAGCACGTAAAGCGTGAACGACGCGATCATTTCGCTTTGCTCGGTTCCGGGATCGTCCGCTGATGGGGTCAGGCCTGTCAGCTCGAAGAAGATGGCCGGTGTCGTGACGGTCTTTGTCGGGCGCGAGTAGTAGTCGATTGTCGGCACCTGCGCTTCCGTGAACTCAGCGCGGATGGCGGTCTTGATGGCAGCGTGCAGTGTGGTGAGATTCGTTTCTTCCATCATCATATCCTCGTCGCCCGCTGGCGTGCGCGGGCTTTTGTGTTCATGTCGCGCTCGAAAAACAGTCCAGTCACTTCCTTACGGAATTGATCGTCAAAGATCGTCTGAATCTGCGGAATGATTTGCATCTTGATTTTCTGCATCATCTCCGCGTCGAATGAGTAGAACTGCTTGTCCCACGGAAGCCGTTGCGTCTCGTACCTCCGCTTGAAAACCGTGTCGCCAAACTTGCCGCCGGGCATAAAGCCGTCAGGGACGAAAACGGGGCCTGCTTTCACGCCGCCTGCTTGCTTGCGCGGATCGAGCTTGGAAAGGCTGATCGGACTTAGCCCGATCCAGATCGAGGAGTAGAATCCGCTGTCGAGTTGCTTCGCGGCGTTGAAGCGGATGTAGAGCCGGTTCTTGATGATTGCGGACTTGACGTGCAAGACGGAAATGAGTTCCTGATCGACTTCCTTTTTGATCCGTCGCGAGGTTGCCCATACCGCACGGCGAATGGCCGTCCGCAACTGCTTGTCGAGGTTGCGGAATCCCTCCCGCACGACGCCGATTGCGCGGGCGTCAACGACAACCGAGGCGAGTGCGCGTGGGTTACTCATAGGCTAGATAAGCCTTCGTTGTCAAATAGCCGTCGGGGATCAAACGAATCACGCTGTAAGCCACGTCGTCTATCGTGCAGAGGTCTCCGCGTTCGATGCCCGCGAACTTGCCCGTCGGGGCTGTGATCGTCGGATACTCGGTATCAAATGCGGTCTCGCCCGCTGCCGTATCGTGGCGTGGCGCTGAGAAAATGGCTGTCATCACGTACGGCGTGGTGAGCGGCACGCCTCCCTTTATCGAAAAGGAGACGCTGGCACCTGCATAGTCGCAGATGCCAGCGAGTTGTCCGGCCATGTCGGTGCGGTCCATCACCTCTTGGATGGCTTGGCCTTGAGTTCGGCAAGCTCCTTGCGGAGCTTTTCGTTTTCCTGCGCGAGTGCGCGAAGGTCGGGGTCGCGATTCATCTTGCGACGAATCCGCTCCAGTCGGGCCGCTTCATAGCGACCTTCTGCGATTTCGTTGGGTGTCATAGCTTTAGCCCTCCGCCGGAAGTGTGCGGATGATCAGTTTCTTTTCCGCAAGGTTGCCGCTGGCTAGAACGAACTTGTCCACGTCTGATGTAATCGTGGACTTGTCAACGATCGTTCCGTCGGTGTGGTTGATAACCTCGAGGATGCGAAGCGTCGCGACAACGCCCACGGCGGCGAGGTCTTGCGCGGCTGCCGAAGCATCTGCCCCGGTCACAGCCCAAACCGAATACGCGCTGGCATCGAGCTTGGCCCCCGTGACTGAACCTCCGTCGAGCTTGGCGGTCGTGACGGCCCCGTCGTCGAGCTTGGCCGTCTCGACAGCTTCGTCTGCCAGCTTGGCGGTCGTGATGATGCCGTCGGTCAGATGGGCTGGATCGACGATGTCCTCAAGATACGCCGAAATTGCGGCGATTAGCGACGTGAGAAGCTGGTTTATGCTTCCGCTTCCGTTTTTCCCGCGTTCAAGGCGGGGTGTAAATGAGAATGCCATGTGTGTTTCCTCCTTGGTTCTGGGGTTCAAAGGGGGCGACTAGGAACTCCAATACCCAGCCGCCCCCCACCATGAACTCCCCCTCACCAAATGTTAGCCGTTTGTGATAAGCTCGGCGACACCGCAGTTGCGGGCGTCGAAGGTCGTGTCGCCGTTCTTGGCCAGCTCCCAATTCGTGATGGTCGCCAGTTCGGCATTGGTCGCGGACTCGCCGCTGGGTGTGCCCTTCCAGCTAAGGCCATTGAGGCCCATGAGGAAGCGCGTGCGGTCGTAAACCTTGCGGTCGTTGGTCGCGGCGTCTGCCTTGGTCGTCATGCTGGCTACGTCACCGATGTTCGTGCTCTGCGGCTTCTCGCCGCGTGCCACTGTCGCTGCGCTCATCAGGTATGTGCGGTAGATCGGAACGCTGGGCACGCTGTTGATCGTCGCGGTCGTCTTCAGATTCTTGTCCACGTAGATTCGGCAGTTGCGGTACCCCTTCAGGATCAATGCACCATCGCTCGGCGTGACGAAGTCCGTCACGTCCATGTCCGTCAGGGCGACCTGAATCTCAGGATGCACCCAGAGCGCGACGATCATGTCGATGTTCTCGCCAAGCAGGGCGGCGGCGTCGAGAATCCAACGCAGGTTGAGGTAGTTGCTCGTTGCGCCGGATGTAACAAGGCTTCCGGTTGTCGTGCACTTGTTCAGGCGCATCGAGTCGAGCGCGGCGGTCGTGTCCGTGTGCGAGCCGAAAGCGCCGAAGAGGATGTTGCGCATCGTCTCCTTGCGCTGGCGGTTGCGGATGCGCTGGATGTACCGGAGCGTCGAACCGAGCGGATCGGTACCGCTGGCCTGCACGGCTAGCGCCGTCGCGCCGAAGGCATACTCGCGGTTGAGAATCGGAGCCACGGTCTTGATCTGCGAAATCTTGTTGATCGTCGGCTCTGTGCTTTCGGCCTGGATGGCGTCGGTGAAATCGGGTTCCTTGAAGAACGGGATGTTTGCGGACTGTCCGGCCCCCGACGCAAGCCGCGTAAAGAGCGGAGCGGCGGCAACGACGTTGCTGTCCATGATCTCGTTCTTTTCGACGATCGGCTCGTCGGCCATGCCCTGCACCCAGATCTCTGGCACGATCATGTCTGCGATGCCGCCGATGGTCAGGTTGATGCCCTTCTCGGCGTACTTCGGGGCGAGCTTGGCGGTCAGCCCCGTAAACCTTTCGCTTGCCTGCCCGATGCTGGGCGCGAGCGGCTTTTCGACACCAAGCGTCGCAACCTTGGCGAGCTTTGCTTCCGCCTCGGCTGCCTTGGCCTTTTCGGCGGCAAGTTCGGCTTCGAGCGTCTTGGCCTTCTCGATTGCGGCGGCGGCGGCGGCGGACTGGGCCTTTGCGTCCTCAGTGTCGAGCATTGCGACAACAGATTCCACGGTGAGCGTCTCGGCATCGCCGGACGCCACGATTGTCAAGGCCCTCGTGAGGCGGGCCTCATCCTTGATTGCGGCCTTCAGGGCCTTGAGATTGATCATTTCTGTATCACTTTCCTGTTTGCGTTTCTCTATCTCTTCAGCCGACCATTCGGCGAAAATCTTCTTGAGCGCGGACACGTCCGTGGCTTCAGAGCGGCCAGCCAGCTTGCGCGAGAGTCGCGCAAAAAGTCCGTCCGTGGCGGCTCCGGTTGCAACGAAGGCACTGCCGAAAACGTCGGTTACGCGCATGACGGGCATTCCGCCGTTGGCGACCTCGACGCCCTTAGGCGGCTCGCCATACTCGTTGCCATCCTTGCCGACATACACAGCATACCCCCAGAGTTCTAGGCTCTGCGCAAGAAGGTCGGGCGTCTTGGTCGCCATCTCGATGATCTGCGCCACAACGTCGGGATGCCCGGAGCGGAACGAGTCGTAGAACGTGAACTGCCCGGCGATGAGTTGCGATTTTTCGATTCGGAGCGCGGAAAAGTAGCCGGGGATCGCCATCTCAGATCCGGATTCCTCGGTGAAATCCTGCAAGCCCCCCATCCAGCCCCCCCTGTGATCGTGCGTGTAGTAGCCGCGCACCTGTCCGCCGGTTGCGTTCACGGCTGCTAGCGCGGTCTCAAGCGTCTTGTCGTCGATCCAGAAGCCATGACCTGTTGCCTCGCGGTTGCCTTCCATAAGCAGAACGTCCGTCAGTATGCCTTTATCGGCATCCACGGTCAGGCGTTTTGCGCTGCGGGACGCAAGCGTTGCGTGTAGCTGCTTGTTAGTTTCAGGCATTTTGATCCTCCTGCCTTCCAGCCACGGCGTCGGCAATTTCGTCGGCTGACGGCGGCGCAACCTCTGGTTTTGATGGCGTTATCTCGTTTTTCAAAAGGAACTCCAGCGGCACTTTGACGTTTTCTGTGGCGGCGTCAACTGCGATTTCACCCGCAGCTTTCATTGCCTCAATGTAGAGGTTGCGGCGCTTGAGAAGCTCTTCCTCTTGGTAGCTTCCGTTCTCTTCCCACACATCCGCAAGGCATGACTCGCCGGACGCCAGCCGCTTCGTAACGCTGGATGCCTGCTTGTCGTCGTCGAGAACCGATGCGCGTTTCCAGCGCCAATCGTAAAGCGTGTCGTCAACGGCACGGTTGCGCACAAGTTCCCCGACTGTCTGCGCGTATTCCGTACGCCACTCAAGATACGGCTCGAGGAAGGTTTCCTCGATGAACGCGATCAAGTGGCGGCGGCGACCTGCCCATTGCGCCCCAAGCCCCTTGAAGCCGGAATAGTTGATGTCGCCGAGGCCAGAAAACCAAAGCTCAACAGGCAAGCCGATGGGCGTTGCAATGGCATGGAGCATCAGCATGATCAACTCTTTGTAGTCTGACGCCTCATACTTGCTCATCATCTGCGTGAGCTTTTCGCCTGGTTCAAGCTCGATAACGGTGCCGGGGGCGACCTTGATTTTCGGCGTCACCTCGTCCTGCTTGTCGGCTGGTGCGGTTGAGGCCTCCGGCTCGTTTTCAGGATCGCTGAACGAGCGCATCCCAGACAGCCCGGACAAGCCGGACGTTGTAGCCTGCGCTTTTTCTAGAACGTAGCTGATACCGGTGATATCTTTGATCTGCTTTGTTTTCGAGCGCGTGATCTCGTAAAGGTCTCTGGCCGTAGCGATGCTCGGCAGCACCCAAGGAAGACCGCGCCCCATCTCGATGCGGTCGGGCGAAAAAACATGGATCACCTTGTCAGCAGGAATCACGGTCGAATCCGCGTCAGTGAACGAGATGCCGCCCCACGATGTCTTGCGGCCAAAGCGGTACGCCGTCGGTGCGCCAAAGCGGTCGTATGCGATGCCGTTGACGACGCATGATCCATCGGGATTGATGATGTTGTAGCGCATCCCTCCGCAGAACTCAGACGCCTGCATCTGGAGCCGCCCGTTCCCAAGCTTTATGAAAAAGACTTCTCCGCACATGGCCAGCTCAGGCCATAGCACGGACTCGACTGCCCGCATGGACAGCCCCGCGCTTGTGACCTTCTTGCTGATTTTGTAATACCACGATTCCTTTGCCACGTCGTAAGCGCGGTCTCCAGTACGCGAGCGCATGGAGCTGGAGCCGATGGCTTCCGGGAGTTTTGCGATCAGTCCGGCGAGGTAAGGATTATTGCGCACCTCTTTGCGGATGCGAGTAATCGCAATGAAACGGGCGTTGTCGGTGAAGCTCAGGTCTTCGGATGCCAGACCGTAGAAGATTCCGAAGTCGCGCTCGGTCGTCGTGTTGGCCGCGTCGTATGGCGACTGACCGAACTCTGCCGACATTGTGTAAACCTTCCTCATCGCGGCATCCTAGTTTCGATGATTGCCGCGTGCGGGCTGGCGGCCCCGGTAAGGCGACGCTCAAGAGAGGCGATCTCGCGCTGGAGGTGCCGCTCCCTATTGATTGCCGATTCGTAAGCCGCCTGCGTCACCGAAACGCCGCCCATGTTGAACGCGCTGCCATTGTTCTCGACGCGGGCGATGACCTCGCGGCACCGCGTCAAATCATTGCGCAGCCGCACAAGGCGCTCCCCAATCGTCTCTCCACCGGTCGGTGTGTATGGCATCGACCTGCAATATCGTCAGTTTTGCAAACGATGCAAGCGAAAAATCAACTCAAAGGCACCACGGCGGAAGTTCCATGTCACTCTCAAAAGCCTTCCCGAACATCTGACAAGCCTCGTTTGCGCATTTATAGCAATAATCAGAATTGGCTCCATCGATGGTTTCTTGAACCTCTTCTCCGCAAAATGCGCAAATGTTTGATGATGGGCTTCCAATTCCTGCCGTCCGAAGGGCTACAAGAGCTCGCGGAAGTCGTTCGTCTGCATCCCTCAAATGATCAACGATGGCATCGTGGACG
>JBDKRF010000409.1:0-13717 GCA_039683525.1 Clostridiaceae bacterium | reverse complement strand
GTGTACCAACCCGAGATCGTCGCTGCCGGTACGCTCGTATCATCCTCGTTGACCTCCGCTTTCCACGGATGCTTGCCCTGTCCATCCAGCTTGTTGCGCCGGATAATCGTTCCCTCGATCGATGGGGTCGAGAACGTGATGTTGTCGCCCTTCGTCTGTAGATTCGTTGCGGGAATTCCGAACACGACGCGATAGAGCCAGAAGTAACGGTATTTGCCGTTGCCCTTCTTCGCGCGGAAACCGATTGCGACAGGCTGCCCGCCGTTTTCGCTCTGAGAAACGAGCACCTTGTTGTCGTCGATCTGCGACCCGGTCAGATCGCTCGCCACCGCCGCGCCAATGTTGTCGATGCCCAGCGTCAGCGTACCGCTTTTGAACTCCTTGACTACCTCGGCCGCGCCATCGTCGGCATAGAGCGTCGCCTCGTTGATGTCGATCTTCAATTCCGCGGACATTGCCTTGGCGAGCGAAACGGGCGCGGCGTATGTCTCGTCGCCGTTCGTTCCTTCGGTGATCTTCGCGTAATACAGTTTATCCAATCCGATGGTTGCCATCTATTCTTCCTCCAAATACTCCTTCGCCACGTCGATGGCAAAGTGGTGATAGCCCGTGTCCTCTTCCAACCCGACATATCTGCGTTCCGATACCAGGAATCCCGCGGAAAGCAGCACTCGAACGAGCTGCCGTTTCTTCGCGCCATAGTTGCTCTTTGAAAAGAGCGACAGCCGCGCTTCTTCGATGTTCATGCCAGGCGCATTGTCCGAAAACAACTCAAAATGCTCCGAAATTGGTGTGATCACAACGTACTCATCCGGCGCGGTAGATGAGAAAACACCAGTCTCCATAGGAAGTCCGGTGCTCTCGACGATCATATTCAGTTCTTCTAACATACTCACGGGAGATCCAGTTCCTCCTTTAGCGCCGCCTGCATCGCCTCGATACACGGTTTCCGGCTCGAGGACTTGGTCTGCTTCAAAAACGGCTTCGGTGGCTGACCGTGTTTACCGTATTCCAGTACGTTCGCGAGCATGGCGTTACTCACATCTCCTCGCCCCTCCGAAAATCCGACCTTCACGTCGAGGTTTCCATCGCGATCCAGCTTTGCGGGCGATACACCAAGCGCCGCAGCAAGCTTGCCCGTCGAGCGGGATTTGGATTTCGTCCCACGACCGATTGCCGCACGCAGGTTTGATTTCATCTTTTCCATTACGACCTTGCCGCCGGCCGCGAGCGCTTTAGGAATCGCTGCATCGAGCGCGTTACCCATACCGGCGATCTGATTTAGGAACTCGTCCGGCATTTCGATTTTCACCTTAGCCATCCGGCGTCACCTTCTTTGCCAGCACCTCAATGTACATGCCTTTACCCTTCACACCTTCGACGGACGTGATTTCAAAACGATCATCGCCGCAGAGGATTACGTGCGCCGTGGTTACGTTTAGGGTCGGGATGATACGAAACCGGAACAAATCCGTCGCCTCTGAAAAGGCGGCACGATTGACCCATTTCTGGGAACCGTGCCGCCCTTCCCGATATGCGAACACTGATGCCAACTCCTGATCGGCCTTTGTCGCGAATCCCTCCGCATCCTTTGTGACTACTTCCTTTGTGATCGAAATCAGCGTGTTCATTCTACCGAAGCTCATGAACCCACCTTCCAGTCGCGGTCAAGCCGAAGCAGCGTATTCACCGTGTTCCATACCTGCTGCCCCGCCTGCACATTATCCGCGAAGAATCCGCCCGTACTGCCGTCCCGGCTTTCATAGAAGTGGGATGCCAGCATGATCGCCGCCGCCTCGGTAGTTGGCGGCATCGCCGCCGCTTCATAGGTTCCAGCGGTCAGGTGTTGGTAGCTCTCAGCGTATGCTACGGCGGCATCGATCAGACGTTGTAGCAATTCATCATCCGCGTCATGCGTCAGGATCAGATTCGCCTTAACCTTGCTCAGCAGCGTCGCCATTTATATTAAGAAGCGCCCGCTTCGTCCGCCGCCATGATACCCGCGTTTTTGAGCCTTTGCAGTAACGCGTTGAGGTCACTCTTCAAATCGGCGATGGTCGAAGCATTACTTGAAGCTTGATTTGCTACTTGATACACGCTGCCAGCCGTTTGCTCAGTCGCATATCCCGATTGCAGGCCGGTGACGGTGGCGGTATCCAGAACCTCCAGAGTACCGCCGATCACCAGTCGATCCCCGCCGTCCGCGAGATAGTTCTTACAGTTGCGGGTCACATCTCCCGCTGGAGTCTCAATGATTTCCATGTGCCCTCCATTAAGCCTTCTGCTGTAGGACTTTGATCGCTTCGGGTAGAATCAGCTTGCCGTCAAGTCGCTGGGAAGCAAGGAATCCGACCTGACCGGTTGTCGCGTACAGCTCGTTCAGACGCTTAAACGTGCGACCCTGACGGTCGGCGATCCAGTAATAGGAGAAATCACCAAACGCGATGGATTTGTTCCCTGCCGCGACGGAGGGCATGAACTCGCTGGTCACGATGCGGTGTCCGAGAATCGTATCCGGCGCGTTTTCCGTGATGCCCGGTCGCCAGAGATACTGCCCGTCGCCGTCCTTGAGCTTACGCAGAAGCTTCACGGTGGTATCATTGAGCACGAACACAGCGCCCTTGCGGTACGGTGCGCGAAGCGAGTACACGAGGTCGATCAGCTCGTCGCCCGTAATAGCGGATGCGCCCACCGTGGTGACCCCGACTTCCGCGCCGCCAGTCGTATGAAGAATACCGATGGGCTTGCTCACGCCGTTGCCGGTGAGGAACGCGTCCTCTTCCTTGTCGCCGATACGCTTGCCGAACTGCTCGGACACATAACCCTCGATGTCAAAGATGCTGTCCGACAGCAGTTCTTCGGAAACCTTAATCATTGTCGCGAGCTTATACGCGCCGAGGACGACCTGCGAGAAGGAATCGTCCGAGAGCGGATAGGTGCCTTCTTCGTCGACCCAGTCTGCGGTGCCCTTCGACGCGACCACGGGAATCTTACGATCTCCGTAGCTGGTCTGAATCACATGGCAGAGCGGGCGCAGCACGTTCGCGGCAGTCAGCTTTTGCACGAGTGTACGTTCAAACTCGTCCGGCACGAGATAGCCGCCCTCGCTGTCGGTACCCTCTTGGAGCGCGTTGAGAATCTCTGTACGGGGATTCTTGGAACGGATCGCGTTCCAGAACGCCTTCTTATACTCGGTGGTTGCTCGACCCGTCTTCTGCTCCGAGTTGGTCTGTGCGGGTTTGCTGGTCAGCGGATCGGCGGTTGGCTTATTCAGTTCCGCATCCAACGCCGCCTGACGTTCGAGTCTCTCGACCTCTTTACCGAGCGCAACGACCTCGGCCTCCATCTTTTCGTATGCGCCAGCATCCTCGGCGGAGAGCAAGCCGTCCGTGCCGCGCTTGATGTCCAGAAACGCCTTCGCGGCGTCCCATTTCTTCGCGCGGTTCTCGCGCAGCTGTAAAATCGTATTCATTCGTATCCTCCTCAGTGTGAAATCAAAGAGAGCCGCTGGTAAAGCGGCTCTGCGGGGTATCTCGATTCGGTTGTTTGTGTAGGCGGTGATTCCTCCGTAGCAATTTTGTTTGCCTGTTTTCGCTGTACTTTATTCAGCAGAGAGTTTGTAACCGCGCGGCGGGAGAAGCTGAACACCACATCATCAAGTTTTGCCTGCTTCTTCTCGTCCCCCAGCACGCCGTCCGCAAAGCCAAGTTCTATCGCTCTGTTTGCGTTCATCCACGTTTCAGCGTCCATGAGGTGCGCGAGCTTCGCGCGGGACATACCCGTTTTCAACTCGTATGCGTTGATGATGCTCTCCTTGACTTCGTCCAGCATGGCGATGGCCTTCTGCATTTCCTCGCTATCGCCGATTGCTACCGTCAGCGGATTGTGGATCATGAGCAAACTCGTCGGTGCCATAAGCACCTCGGTACCTGCCATTGCGATGACCGACGCGGCGCTTGCCGCAATACCATCGATCTTGACCGTGATATGCCCTTTGTAGTCCATGAGCATGGTGTAGATTTGGCTCGCGGCCACGCAATCGCCGCCCGGGCTGTTGATCCAAATCACAACGTCACCCGCTCCGGCATTCAGTTCGTCCCTGAACATCCTTGGGGTGACATCGTCTTCAAACCAGCTCTCTTCGGCGATTGTACCGTTCAGTGTTAGTGTTCGGGTGCTGTCTTCGTTTCGCACCCAGTTCCAGAACCTTCTGTTCAAGCGGAATCCTCCTTTTTGTATTGTGTCCCCGCAAACAAGCCCGCATCCTCCAGCTTCGTCATGGCTCCGTTGATCAGGTACAGATCGCCGCCAAGGTCAGGCGAAATACGGTCGAGGTTTTCCAGCTCGCGGATGTCGTTTGCGCTCATCCAGCCATTCTGCCTCGCGGTAGCGTACCCAGTCATGCGGGAGGCGTAGTCGCCGCGCAAAAGGCCGTCTACATTGAACCGAATGAAGTATTCCGGCTTTTCGCTCTCGCTGAACAGTACCCGGCACATGCTCTGTTCCCAGCGCACGACCCAGGGATCGAGCGTGTATTTCACGAACTCCAGCGACTGTTGCTCAATGTTGCTGAACGACGATTTCTCCAAGTCCGCCAGCATATGCGGCGGAACACGAAAAATGCGCGCGATCTCGTTGATCTGAAACTTCCGCGTCTCCAAGAACTGCGCCTGCTCCGGCGCGATCCCGATGGGCGTATACTTCATGCCCTCTTCGAGCACCGCGATCTTGTGTGCATTCGCGCTGCCCTGATATGCCGAGTTCCAGCTTTCTTTTACCCGCAGCGGATCCTTGATCGTGCCTGGATGTTCCAGCACGCCTGCCGGAGCCGCGCCGTTGGCAAAGAACTTCGCGCCGTACTCCTCAGTCGCGATGGCCAAACCGATCGCGTTTTTTGCCATGGCGATCGGACTGTAGCCGATCAGGCCGTCGAAGCCTAGCCCGGGGATGTGCAGCACATCCGAGGTAGGAAGCGTCACCTGACTTGATTTGCCGAGTGTGGTCGGGTCCTCCGACCCACGCTGATACAAATAAAAAAGCCGGCCGTTTTGATCACGGTCGACTGTCATTTTATTCGGCATGAGCGGGTAGAGTGCGATCACTTCGCCTCTGGCGTTTCGGATGATCTGCGCGTAGGCGTTCCCCCAAAGGAGCAGGTGGCTCATGAGCGTTTCCCGAAACGCGAAGCTCGTCATTTCAGGGTTTGGCTCATCGTGCAGCAGCCGGTAAAGTGGGTGCTTGAACGCCTTCTCTTTTCCACCGCTACCGTTATATCGGTAGACATTCAGCGGAAGCCCCGCAACGGTCTCCGACAGAATCCTCACGCAGGAGTAAACCGCCGTCATCTGCATGGCGGTTGTTTCATTCACCGGTTTCCCGCTCGACGTTCCGCCGAAGAAAAAACTGTAGCGGCTGCCGACGAAGGAATCCTTCGGTTTGTCGCGTGAGTGGAATATACGTTGGATTGGATTCGTGATATCACCTCCATATCGGGGTATAAAAAAGCACCTCACTAATGTGAGGTGCTGAAATGATTGTTTTTGCTAAATGTCTAGTAGTCGATTAATTTTCCGTTCAATTCTTTTATATATCCGTTTTCTTGCTCGTTCCGAATGCTCTTCAGTTGATAAATTGTGGGTTATCTGTTTATATACAAGAGTTATTGCCCCCCCCGCAATAGCATAAACAAGAGCAATAAAGGCAATTTTCCAACCGATATCTGTCAGTTTCTGAGGAATTAAATGATCAATAAATTCTGTAAATTTGCTAGTACTATTTAACCAAATTGACAGTATTGCAATAAGCAGAATTGCAAAAAAAGCTCCAATGTAGACTACTGCATTTTTCGCATGATCTATTCGCTTTGAATATTTTATAAATGCTAACCCTGCTTTTGACTCAATTATTCGCTTTCTATACTCAACTTCACGTTCTGCATCGCGATCATTATTGTTTTGTTCAGTGGACGCACGCTCTTCAAGTTCACTTTTGATTTCAATTATCTTTTCTCTATACTCTTCTTTTTCCTGCTGTAATATCACATCAAATGCTTTTTCCGCAGTGTTTTCGCGCTCAATAGCATTCCTATATGGATATCTGGCTTTATTCGAAACAATTTCTTCGATAATTTTCTCTTTGATTTCTTTAAGAGTAGTTTTCTGGTTCAATACTGTTATCATCTCATCGGCATCAAAGTGCGCTTCCGTGCTTGATGCAAGTCTTAATTGCATAAATGTACAAAACGCTTGATAATCATCATCAGTTCTACCTGAGAAACGTAGTATAAGAGATAACCAAACACTTGGAATTACCACAAGAGGAATCCCTTTAAATTCTTGTTGTGCCCAATCGATTAGTATTTGATCTGCAGAAACGAAGAAATCATTCGTGCTCCAAATACTAGAATCTTGTGCCGATTTTCTCAGTTTTCGAACATAAAGGATGTTCGCAATATCCGTTTCAATGGAAGCTTTACTGGGTTTGTTTCGGCATCGCGCTTCCTTGTACTCAAATAAGCTATCTTTTTTAAGAATCACACTTTTGCTATCAAAATCTAGGTCACTATCATGAAGTTCAGCGAATGTGATTTTCTTTAATACCGATATTATGATTCCATTCAGAAAGCTACGAAAGCTGTCAAAGTCCGAGTATAAGTTGCCATACGAATTACACCAATCTAAGTACATACGGTAGAAATCATTCGCTTTATAATCAGATTCAATTTTCTCTAATGCTTCAATTGATATCGGTTCTTGACCTCCAGTTATTGAACGTATCCATGATACTTTGCTATCAACTACTCGGAACAACTCATCATAGGTTGCACTTGTATAGCAAAGTTCGATATTCACATCTTGGCATTTCTGAACAAATTTGTTGATTACATATTTTCGCTCATCATTGTTAAATCCAGCCATACGGAAAATTATATTTGCGTCAAGGAGGAATCTTTTGCCACGGAAAACATTTTTTGAAACAAGATCATCTTTCTTCACCGTCATGAGGCAATACTCATAACAGATCGATACTAAAATATAAATAATTCTGTTTTTATCAACATTATCCCAAGCTAGAAAATTATTAATTAAAACAATTTCTTCATTATTCGCTATAAAATCTGTATTCTTTGGAACCCCATTATGGTGCAGCAAATATAGCAAGTTGCTTGAGCTCGCATTAAAACAAAAGTAAACGTATCGTAATATGAGTTCTTGAAGTGATTTTTTGCTTTCGCATCTATTTTCTTCGCAGTATTCGCTAATGCACTGCGAAAGTTGTTCTTCAAAAGGTACAAGCGACTTCAATCTTATTCGTGCTGGCTCTGTGAGGAAATAACCACTTTCATCAGATGATATCTTATCTGTCCCTTTTCTCGAGATAGCATTTATCACTTCAAGGTAATCAACTTCCAACGAAAACCGTTCGCGAATACTTTCAGCTATACTTTCAGCTGACAAGTGTGATTCTTCTGAGTCAAGAAGTATAACTGCAATAATGCTACTAAGATTTTTATCGAACGTTGTTGCCGACTGGTTTTGAAGAGCAAGTGCAATTCGCATAAACTGTTGATCGTTCATATGAATCTCCAATCAAATCTCATTCCCAAAAATCAGACCATCCCTGTGCACATCCCAAGTACGGATGACTTGATTGTAACATTTATTCATGATGAAATCACCATCGTTTTATGTTTTTCTTATTAAACTCAATCGTTATACAATTTGAACTCTCTAACTTCGCTCGGGTAATACAGTAGCTAGTCTAAATCATCAACCGAACCCAGAATATTGCTAACCACGCAGCTGAAAGATTCAATTTGCCAATCCGCTTGTACAGCTGAAGTTATATACCATGTCAAGCATAACATGTCCCTTGATTCTTTACTTCGACAAATCATTGCGTTTGTATACACAGTGTCATAACATTCATAAGACAAGCAATCCTCGCCCATCGTATACGCTCTCGTTCCCAGAACCGCCATTTCGCAATGCCCGATCCAGCGCCATAATCGTCGCCACAGCACCGTCGATTTTTTCGGTGCTTCTTTCTTTGTCCGGCTTGATGTTCCCGGCGGGATCGGTACGGATGTAGATGTTGTCCATCATCCAGCGGAGCACCGGTTGTCCGCCATGCGCGATCCTCTGTTCCAGCGTCAGCTTCATGAGTTCCTTCGTCGGTGGAGACATGTCCTTGAAACCCTGACCGAACGGAACGACCGTGAAACCCATCCCCTCAAGATTCTGTACCATCTGCACCGCGCCCCAACGGTCAAACGCGATTTCACGGATGTTATATTTCAAACCAAGTTGCTCAATGAACGTTTCGATGAACCCGTAATGCACAACGCTCCCCTCGGTAGTCAGCAGGAATCCCTGCTTCTCCCAGAGGTCATAGTTCACATGATCGCGCCGCACGCGCAGGTCGATGTTCTCCTCGGGAATCCAGAAGAACGGCAGGATCACATACTTGTCAGTCTCATCCAACGGCGGAAACACGAGCACAAATGCTGTGATATCTGTGCTGGACGAGAGGTCAAGACCACCGTAGCATATGCGACCTTCGAGCGATTTCGGATCGACCGGGAATGCGCATTTATCCCACACATCCATCGGCATCCAGCGGATTGCTTGTTTGACCCATTGGTTTAAACGAAGTTGACGAAATGCGTTCTCTTCGGCGGGGTTTTGTTGCGCACTTTCACATGCGGATTTGACCTTGTCGATACCCACCGTGATCCCGAGAGAAGGATTCGCCTTCTTCCACACCTTCGGATCCGTCCAGGAATCGTTCTCCTCGGTGCCGTAGATCACAGGGTAAAACGTCGGATCGGTCTTTCTTCCGTCGAGAATGTCTTTGGCTTTCGAATGCACCTCCCAGCAGATGGAGTTGGTGTTGTCTCCCGCAGTGGTGATCAGGAAATATAAAGGCTGCATCCTTGCGTCACCGCTACCTTTTGTCATAACGTCAAAGAGTCGCCGATTCGGCTGTGTGTGCAGTTCATCGAAGATCACACCATGCGTGTTGAAGCCGTGCTTGTTGGCAACATCCGCGCTCAGCACCTGATAGTAGCTCCCTGTCGGCAGATACACGATCCGTTTCTGCGACGCGAGGATCTTCACCCGCTTCGCCAGCGCCGGGCACATGGTAACCATGTCCTTGGCGACCTCAAATACGATCGACGCCTGCTGCCGGTCGGCGGCGCATCCGTACACTTCGGCGCGCTCTTCATTGTCACCGCACGTTAAGAGCAGCGCGACCGCAGCCGCGAGCTCAGACTTACCATTCTTTTTGGGTATTTCGATATATGCCGTATTGAACTGGCGGTATCCGCTCGGTTTCAGCGTTCCAAACACGTCGCGGATGATCTGTTCCTGCCAATCGATCAGGAGGAACGACTTTCCAGCCCATGTGCCCTTGGTGTGCGCAAGGCACTCAATAAAAGAGACGGCGTTGTCCGCCGCCTGTTTGTCATACACCGAGTTCTTCGCTTTGAATGGAGTCGGCGTGTATTTCTTCAGCTTCCTATTCACGGCCGCCTCTTTCAACCCAGTAGGCATCAAAAAGAGCCTCCTCTCAGGAAGCTCATTTGGTAGCCTGTGCGATTTAGTTGTATTCTCTCAGGATCTGCTCGTAAACCGCCTTCACCTGCGCGCCGCTCGGTTTCTTTGACCAGCCCCTGTCGTACTGTACGAAAAGTTGTCCGTCTTTCCAAATCTCAAGCTTCGAAATCCGTCCGTCTGCAATCCCGTACTCTGAGCCTTCATCGTATTGCTTGATGTAAAAGCTGTACCCGTCAATCGTCCCTTTGATCCACATTGCTTTGCCCTCCGTGCTTTGTTGTTTGCCTTTCGGCATGTGTATATATCACTCTACAGGCGTTCAATAGCAAGTGAATTCTGTAATAAATCCTTTAGATTATCTGTAATAATCTTGGGTAAGGAACTCATCTGTTTTGCGGGTTGATAGCAAAACACGGAAGCCCGCGTGAGCCTCCGTGTTCGCTTCGGTTCGCTTCTCAACCGTACTTGGTGCAACCGCCCAATCCGTTTCATAAACGCATCAGTGGCGGCGACGTTGCCCCACGTTCGGTTGCTCAAAATCAAGAGCCCGCGACGTCCGCACCGTTGAACTGCACCGCCGCTTTCAAAATTTCGGTATCAAACCCAGCCGCGCTATACCCCTCGAGTAGTGTACTGTAATAGAAAGCGCTCGGCTTGTTCGGCGGCTTGTTTCCAATCAGGATGTACATAAATGCATCCATCGCCGCACCATTCAATCGCACCTTAACCATATCTTTTCGATACAGTTCCGGTACCCCGTTCCAGCGGTCGAGCGCAGCTTCGTCCTGCAAGGGTACTTCCCAAAGAAGTGCGGGAACATTTCTGCCCTTCGCTTTCTCGATCGTCACAACCGCGCAAGCATTGCCGCCGCGAAACGCGAGCCTGAAATTCTTCAACTCCGTCGTGCCAATCGGCTTCGCGGTCGGACAATGCTTCACCATTTCGCTACGATTCAAACCGACGCCGTAAGCGGCAAACACCCGATTACTCATTTTCCTCAATCCTCCGGCACTCATCTTCGCCGAATACGATCCCGAGCATACTACCGCGATCCCAATTCACATGAATCGTCCCGATATCGTCGACCATCGTAACAGTCCCCAGATCCCCTTGTCGTAGGTTGGTGTAAGGGTCACTCATTCGAATTAGCTCGACCCGAGTTCCGGCGGTGTAATTCTCCTTGAGCTGTTTCAGCATCTCCAGATGAATGGTCGTCATTCTTCACTACCCGCTTCCCGCGCGATGCGAAACGCTGCGTTACCAGAAAGATTTCTCAACAGGATCTTTCGTGCTTCCTTGTACTCCGAGCCGATAAACCCCAGCCGCAGCAGGAAGCAGCGGAAGGCGTACTTCTCGTTTTCGACTTCCTGTTCCGTCGCGCTAACGCGCTTTTGTGTGCGCGCCAGTTCGCAAAGCCCCTGTACCAGTTGGTAGTAGGCGGCGATCTCAGCCTGATCGTCAGTCGTTCGGAACCACCCGAACTCGATCCTGTCAGAGTGTTCTGTGATCGGTAGGCTGTCCGTACCGAGCGCCTTTTTGAGTAGCATCGCCTTGCTCGCGACCAGCCGCCGCAAGTTCTCCATTGCGGTCGGCGTCATGCCATCCTTTGGCAGCTCGACTGCGAGGCGGTCGGGATCGACAGTGTGAGGTGTTTCTTTTTTCAGTTGATGCGGCTCGACCACTTTGGGTTCAGCGGGCTTTGCCGCTTCGCCGACCCGTTCGCCAATGAAGCCGTTGTGTGCCAGTTCGCGGATCAGCATCTCAATTTGTGTCTCATCTGCGCCATCCGGGCAAATGACCGTGCCGTTCTTGTCGACCGTGTAAGCCCCTACCTGAAACGCGAAGCTTGGTGCGCCGAGGTATCGCGTTGTGTCCTGCAGCACATCCCGCATAACCGCGACCAGTGCCTTCCGTCTGTCCCCTGTAACGTTGTACTTGATCTGCATTGTGAATACCTTCCTTCCGATTTGGTAGTCACATATATCACTCTTTCGGGTGTGAATATCAAGCTAATTATCTGTGTTTTGGGAAATGTCATTGTACAGAATCTTTACATCTCCCCTGACAAGCATCACCTGATTGGAACCACCAACCTGTTCGATGTACCGTTTTACGATCACATCGCAGTACTTCTCGTCCAACTCGATCATGCGGCAGACGCGATCGGTCTGTTCACATGCGATCAGGGTACTGCCGCTGCCGCCGAACGGGTCAAGTACGACGCAGTTCGCCATGCTGGAATTCAGAATCGGATATGCCAGTAATTCCACTGGCTTCATGGTCGGGTGGTCAGCGTTCTGTTTGGGTTTGTCGAACTCCCAGATGGTCGTCTGTTTACGATCGGCGTACCATTCGTGCTTACCCTTTTTCTTCCATCCAAACAACACCGGTTCGTGCCGCCATTGGTATGGACTCCGTCCGAGCACCAGAGATTGCTTTTTCCAAATACATGTGCCGGAGAGATAGAAACCCGCTTCCGAGAACGCTCTGCGGAAGTTCAAGCCCTCCGTATCCGCATGGAACACATAGATCGAAGCATCGTTTGCCATGCAGGCTTCCATGTTCTGAAACGAAGCTAGCAGGAAATCATAGAACGCGCCATCGGTCATATTGTCATTTTTGATCTTTCCCGCGCTGCCTTCATAATTCACATTGTAAGGGGGATCGGTGATCACGAGGTTTGCTTGACCGCCATCCATGAGAAGGTCGAACACATCACGCTTCGTGCTGTCGCCGCAGACAAGCCTATGCTTGCCGAGTAACCAAAGGTCACCCGGCTTTGTGATTGCCGGTTCTTTGAGAGCGGCATCCACGTCGAAATTGTCATCTTGAACGCCGGCACGCTGAGCGTCCTTAAACAACGCGTCGATCTCCGGCGCGTCAAAGCCCGTCAGCGAAACGTCGAAATCCACAAGCTGCAGATCGGAGATCAGCAGAGAGAGCTTTTCTTTATCCCATTCGCCGCTGATTTTATTGAGCGCGATGTTCAGTGCTTTCTCTTTCTCCTCACTCATTTCCACAACGACGCATTCGACCTCGGTCACACCGGTATCGATCAGCACTTTGAAGCGCTGGTGACCTCCGACAACATTCCCGGTGGTCTTGTTCCAAATCACTGGCTCCACATATCCGAACTCCGCAATCGAACGCTTCAGCTTCTCGTATTCCGGGTCGCCGGGTTTCAGGTCTTTGCGCGGATTGTAATCCGCTGGAACAAGTTTACCGACCGGCAGCGTTTGAATGTTCATATGCATGTCCTCTCAGGAGCATGGTTTGTAAGCCCGACTTTGCCGCTGGAAGATTCCCTGCTAACGCTTGCCCGCGCAGAGTCTTGCGTTGCTGGCTTGTCAGGCGGTGGTATTTCAAAGAGCGAACGAACGCTTGTATCTCGTCCATGGCTACTTCCCCCTGCGCGCGGTCAGCAGGCGTTCCATAACGTCGTCCTGAGGATTTGTTCCCGTGTAGTCGGTCGCGCAGTTTTCCTTGACGATCTGGAAGATCTCGTACCAGAGCCGGTTCGTCTGTGCCATGTAATTCTGGCTCATTGCCACATACGGAGACTGGATCGCACTGCCGGTGGTCGGATGCTTCGCTAAGAAGCCGTATTCCGTGACCGCTTCCTCGCACTGAATCCAGCGCGCGGCGCTCATGGCGTACCGTTCCAGCAACTGCGGAGAAACGATTCTAGCCGCGCCGCGTTGGTCGAGCCAGTCCCATGTGTTCGCGTAGATCTCGGCCGCTTCAAGGTTGCGACCATCCTTTTGTCGCGCGGAAAGCAGTTCTCTCGGCAGCGGCATTTCGTTGCCTAAAAGATTGGCGGTGCTGGGGAACTCCACAACAGTCAACTTCCGCTTCCCGGGGTTACCGTCGAGCATCTTGTCCGCGAGCGGCTTCTTCTTCTGTCCTGCGCCCAATCTCGACCCGCCGTGACCGTTTGGCATGTGAGTTTCCTCCTGCAAAAAAATAGAGGGCTATTCAACCTCTTGAAACCGCGAAAGTTTGTACGTGACCCGACCGCGTTGTCCAGTTAGAAAGGTCACAGAGGTAAAATGACCCCCACCGGGTCACTTCGCGTGTAAATTCTGACGCGAGTTGGTGCTCCCGATCGTAATCTTCGAATGGCAACTCATACATAACGCCATGAGGTTGTCCTCGTC
>JBDKRF010000408.1:0-23157 GCA_039683525.1 Clostridiaceae bacterium | reverse complement strand
GACCGCTTCCGCAAGGCGCGCGAGCTTATAGTAGACGGCGGGGCCGAAGTGTTCCATCACATACGGCAGAATGACCGCGTTCGCGAGGCCGTGCGGCGTGCCGTAAAGGCCGCCCAAAGTATGCGCTACTCCGTGGACATAACCAACGCAGGCACGCGTGAATGCCGCGCCGCCGTAGAAGGCAGCGAGTTGCATATTGTATCGCGCGGTGATGTCGCTGCCGTCTTTATAGACCTTCTCCAGATTCTCGAACACCAACTTGACAGCCTCTATTGCGAGTTTATCGGTCGATTTCGGCGCAAAGAGATTGGTATACGCCTCGACGGCATGCGTCAGCGCGTCCATACCTGTCGTGCTCGTGATGTGCGGAGGCAATCCGATGGTGAGTTCGGGATCGAGCACCGCATAGCGCGGAATCAGGCACAGATCCTGAACGGCGTATTTGTGATGTGTCGCGCGGTCGGTCACCACGGCGGCGATGGTCGTTTCGGAGCCGGTGCCCGCGGTGGTCGGTACGGCAAACAGCGGTGGGAGCTTCTTGAGCACACGCAGGGTGCCGCCCATCTGCGCTACGCTCTGACGGGGCTTTACGATGCGTGCTCCGGCGGCTTTTGCGCAGTCCATTGCGGAACCGCCGCCAAACGCGACGATGCCCTCGCAATGGTTGTCGACATACAGCTTGCGTGCGGCTTCGATATTTTCAATCGAGGGATTGGGCTCCACGCCGTCGTAGACGATGCCCTGAAGACCCGCCGCATCGCAGGCCGCAAAGAACGAATCCAGCAAGCCGAGCTTTCGAAGCACGGAGTCGGTGACGATGAGCACCCGGCTGATGCCTTTGCTTTTGATCAGCTCCGGCAGTTTTTTGATGCTACCCGGGCCGCTGAGCAGCTCCGGTTGGCGCCAGGGCATGAGATACATGCAAGAAGTGAGCACAAACTGAAACACGCGGTACCAGAGTTTCTTCAACGTCCAAAGCATGATGGCGCGCCTCCACATTTTATTTTGATTCGGGGTTTCGAATTGGAACTGCTTTAAACATTGTAACACGCAGAGTAGCACGCCGCAATCGACGCGTAATGCAAAAAAAACGTGGTTGGATCCGCGGTACGAGGAGATGCATTCTGTGTATATACCAAACAAAGTTCCGGTGTAACAAACAGACATGCACGATTCGCATAAAAAAGTGCAACAGTTGAATATTCGCGAATAAACCGTTGGAACGACTTTTCTTGTATATACAGAAAGATCGAAAAAACGCGGATTACGTCGATAAATCTCGAAGAATAGCGGAACTGTTGAAATTTGTTATTTTGTAGATTAATGTCTTTTTATTGGTGAATTGAGACAGGGAGGACAAACGTGTGAGGTCAAAGATCGATCAGGAACTACTCAGGCTTGGCGCGCCGACAGGGCGACTCGGATATGTACAGATGGCGATGACGCTCGAACTGATTATGCAGGAGGAACAGGTGACCAGCACGACACGCGTACTATATCCGAAAGTAGCGGAGCGGTGCAACACCAAGCCCGCGCGGATTGAACGCAATGTGCGTGAGGAGATCAAGGCAATCTGGAACTTCGGCAACCAGAAGCGACTGGATCAGCTCTTTATCAACCGCGGTAAATACCCGCCGGGCAACAAAGAGTTTCTCTATACCATCGCGCGATACATGCAGCAAAACAGCTGACGCTGGGAATGGCGCACACAAAAAAGCGGGGGATTGCTCCTCCGCTTTCGCATTTTTTAATTAAAACGTCCGTATGGGTTCGATCGACTCGCTGCGCGGGTAGACGTATTCCATCTTGGGTGGCATGGAGTTATACACGCGTTCAATCTCCAGCACACCCTTTGTATAGCGGCCTTTGACCAAGACGCTCTCCATCTTGAGATTCAGGCAGAGAATGGATGCCTTCGCTCCATCGGGAATCTGGCGCAGCTCCCGCCCGAACGGCACGCCGCTAAGCGCGATACGATCCGACCCCGCGCTGGTCGCCTGCACGACGGGAAACAGCCGCGCTTTGCCTTTCTCATCGTAATAGCACAAAAACTTCAGCGAATCCAGCTGCGAAAACAGCTGTTGCCCGACCAGCGGCAGAGCCTTGCGGTCGCTCTTGCGCAGAAACAGTGCCTTGATCCGCGAAAGAATCGCGCCGAACACAATTGCGCCCATCGGCAGCGGCTGAATCGCGCTGATGCGCTCGAGATTGAGGTAAAACACGCGATAAAACCCCATATAGGAGTTGTATCGAAAGAGCGGCTTGTTGTTGTAGAGGTCAAATTCGCGCCCGGTGTTCGCGCTGTGTGTATACGTCGCGGTTCCGCTGAGATAGCGTTTGTCCGCGCTGAGTACGAGAAAGCCGACGCGCGGGCGATCCATGATAAAGCGCTTGCTCAGCCCCGCGGAAAACTGGCCGAACGTCAGCGCGTGATCGTCCAGCGCCTTAATCGAGGAGATGAACGACAGATGCGGGTATCCGCTCTCGTCCTCGGTTGCGAGTACGCCAACCTTGCTGTCGCAGTCCATCATCGTAACAGCGGAATCGTCAATCCGATCAAAGCTCGAAGGTTTCATCGTATTACTCCTCTGAACAGAAAATTGTTCGTTCGCTGAAATCTGCGTGATTCTACTTTTCAATCCGCCAGCGCGCCCGTCGCGCGGATGTCTTCGCAGGCGTTCGTGCTCTTTGCCACCGCAAGCAGTTCCGCCATGTGTTGCTTGGAGATGAGTGGCGTATTTGCAAACGCCCAGTCGATGTCGAGCCGCTTGTATTGATCTATGCATAGGTTATTGAATGCGCAGAGCTCCCAGCGCTCCGCGCCGCCGATGGCGTTGATGCGGTCTCCGATGGCGCGGATGTTCTCCGGCGAATCGGTAGCGCCCGGAATGATCGGTGTACGAATCCAGAGCCTGCCGTTACCTTTTGCCCAGAGAGCGGCGACGCCGAGGTTTCGCAAGATCATGGCGTTTCCGCGTCCGGTCCAGCGCTGATGATCTGCATCGTTCATGATCTTGAGATCGTACAGCAGGATATCCGTGTACGGTAGCGCCGCTTGCAGCTGCTCGGTAAACACCATGCCGCAAGTATCGACCGCGGTCTGAATGCCTTCCTGTTTGAGCAGGCGAAGGAGTTCCACCGCGCCGTCCTGCAACAATGCCTCTCCGCCGGAGAGCGTCACCCCGCCGTCCCGCCCGAAATAGGCGCGGTCTTTGACCAGCTCGCGGCAAACGTCCGCTACCTCCGCGTCGATGCCCTTGCATTCCAGTGCGAGCGTGGGGCAGGCGGAGACGCAGGTGCAGCAACCCGTGCAGAGCCTGCGGTCGATGTGTACGCCGCTTTCATCGCGCGTGAGTGCCGCGTTTGGGCACACATTGTCGCAGCTGCCGCAGCCGATACAGCGGGTGGAGAGCCAATGAACCTGAAACTTTTTTGCGATGCTTTCGGGGTTATGGCACCAGGCGCATGCGAGCGAGCAGCCCTTGAAAAAGATCGTGGTGCGAAGGCCGGGACCGTCCTCGCTGGACATGCGCTGAATATCGAGGTAGCGTATTTTTGTCATATCAATACCGGTTGTTACTTTCCCTTGCAAATATAATGTATTTAAGCGTTTTGCTTAATACCGATTGTGGCTTTCTCTTGCGATAATTTCGTTTTGCAGCTCTCTGCCGATGCTCGTGAAATACGCGTTGTAACCCGTGATGCGCACGAGCAAATTCTTATAGTTCTCCGGGTGATGCTGCGCGTCTTTGAGCGTCTCTGCATCCAGAATGTTGATTTGCAGCGCGGTGCCGCCGTTTTGCGTGTATCCGCGTAAAAACGCCTTGAGTTTTTCGCGCCGCTCGCGGTCACGCATGAGCGACGGCGAGAGCGTGATGGTGTGGCTCGCGCCGTTTGGCAGAAGGTTGACGACGTTGCCTTGCGCGTCTCTGCCGCCGAGCGCTTTGCCGACAGAGTTTGCGTTGCCGGTGGGGCCGTTGGTGTCCGCGCCGTTGACGGGGCAGATGGCGTTGCTCAAAAACTGCCCGCGCGCGCGCCCGTCCGCCGTTGCGGGGAGGATGAAGCCGGAGCCGATCCAGTAATTCCAGCTCAACATGCCGGGGCGGAACTGCGCATTGGTCGATTTGGTTTTGTAGTTCCAAACGATATCCGACCAGTCCTGCATGAGCCTTGCCGCCAGCGCGTCAGCCGCATCGTCATCCCTTCCATATTTTGGCGCGCGATTTTTCGCCTGCGCCTGTAGAATCTCATAGCCTACCCAGTTGGCTTGCAGCGCGCGAATCAGAGTTTCCATCGTGCAGATTTTTTTGTCATAAACAAGATACTGGATTGCGAGCAGAGAGTCAACAGTCGTTGCAAACGTAACGCCCTCAACCGTGACGAACGAAAGCTCGGCACCGCCTTGCGTACAGTCCTTGCCGCTCTCCGCGCAACCCTTGACGAGGCAGCTCAGATACGGCGTAGGCGCATACTCCGCGCGCAGCTTGGTGGAGCGCTCATATAAACACACCATGCGCTCCATCACGTAATTCAATTGGACCAAGAACGCCTGATAGAATTCCTCAAAGCCGGGAAACTTCCGCGGATCGCCCGTGTTCGGTGCCTTGCTCTCAACGGGATACGGATTACCCCAGAGCGCGTCGGTGTAAACGATCAAATCCTGCCCGTCGCCAAGCGTGAGCTCGACGGCTTTCACCAGATTCGGGTTGCAATCCACCGTCGCGGAGCGATCGTTTCCGCACATCGTGTTTTCGAGGCATCCGACGGAGGCATAGTCAAACACGTTGTCCTCGTTGATCAGGTGCTCGACATGCGCGCGCTTTGCTTCCTCCAGCATGCCTGCCATAGAGCGCTCGTCGAAGTTGAGGAGAAACGGCGCGCCCTGACTGGTCGAGATCATGTCCACAACTCTGTCGAGCAGCGCATCCGGCGAGTTTTTGTGCAGGCGGACGTTTGGTTTTGGTTCAAGGATGGGGCTCATCTCGTCGATGACTTCGAGAAATACCCATGTCAGCTCGTTCGTCATATCCGCGCCGTCCTTGCCGAGGCCGGAGAGGTTGAAGAGCTGTCCATAGCCCGCCGTAATGCCCTGATTTCCGGTTTGAATCATCGCGTCGTACGCAAAATTACAATGCATCCAGAAGCACTTTAAGAGCTCCTTGCCGAACTCGCGATCCATGCCGGCCTTCATCGATTCCTGCCAGTAGGGCAGCAGATACTGATCGATTCTGCCGAAGGAGACGCCCGCGCCTGGATAGTTTTCATCCGTGAGAACCAGCATATGCGCAAGCCATAGCGACTGGAGTGCCTCATAAAAATCGCGTGCGGGCTCTTTCGGCACGCGCCGGAGAACTTCTCGCATCTGAAGCAACTCCACCTTGCGGACGCTGTCCGTCTCGGAGAATGCCAGCGATTCGCACAGGGACGCATATTTTGCGGCAAGCGCAACCGGCATATCACAGCTGAGCAGCATGCCTCTGAGCTGACCACCTTTTTCGCCCGTCTGTTCCAGAATGGGCATTGCGTCGTACTGCTGCTGCAGGCTTGCCTTGATGCCGGCAAACCCTTCGCGCAGTACGCGCGGATAGTCGGGGATGAGGTGCCCGCTCGTTGCGCCGCAGTTGCCAAAGCCGCGATCCTGAAACTCAAATGTCGCTAAGCGAATCCCGCCCTTGCCAAAGAGCTGCCCGTTTCGCTCCTTTGCCTCGCGCTTGCTCCAGCAGCGGGAGACCATCGCGTTAAACCGTCCGCCCGCGATCAGGTCGCCGGGCAAAATTTCCTGCGGCACGCGGTTGACGATGACTTCCTGAATCATCCATGCTCTGCGCTCGGGTAACGTGAGCGCGAAAAATCCCTTCGGCGGCTCGATGGCGCGCGCTGCCATCTGGAAGGACTTCCGAAACGTCGGGAAGAAAGAATATACCTCCGGCACGATCAAAAAGCTCGTTTCGTCAAACACTTCATCCCAGGGCGTACCCGTGGTAAACGCGGAAAACTCGTTGTTCCAATTGCGTTTGTCGCCCTGAAAATAATAGTCCCTGAGCCACTGAATGCGCGGGGAAAGATGATGCGGTTCTTTTACGCTTGGCTTGGTGACGGCTTCCATGGCATATGCTCCTTTCGGTCGCGGGGATCATAAAAAAGTATCCGATCAACGAATCTATAAGATGTGTGGATAAATGAAAGATAGTCAGAACTTCCAAAGAATTGTGTCGATGTCATTATAATACAATCGCGCACGGTGAGCAAATTCCGCGCGCGGTTACAGGAATATATTTTCGGTAAGAGCCTTGCATAAATGGCGATACGACGTGTTACCGTTCGCGCAGGAGTTTGATCTCCTCACCGTGCTCCGGCGGCTCGTTCGGGGTTTCGAGAATCATGGGAAGACAGGCAAACGACGGATGAGGCGCAATCCTTCGCATTGCCTCAAGGCCGATGAACCCTTCGCCGATGCGCGCGTGGCGGTCTTTCCCACAGCCGAGATCAAACAGGCTGTCGTTGAGGTGCAGCGCGCGAAGCTTACGCAAGCCCACGATTTTGTCGAACTGCGTGAGAACGCCGTCGAAGTCGTTTTTCACGTCGTACCCCGCGGCGAAGACATGGCAGGTATCGAGGCAAACGCCCATCTTCTCAGAAAGTGTGACACGGCTGAGCAGATCGGCAATTTGCTCAAACGTTCCGCCGATTTCCGAGCCGCCGCCGGACATGGTCTCGATTAAAACCGTGGTGCTTTGTTCAGCGGTCAGTACGTCGTTGAGCAGCTCCGCGGTAAGGCGGATACCAACATCGATTCCCTGACCGGTATGACTGCCGGGATGAAAATTGTAGACCTGATTGGGGAAAAACTCCATCCGCACAAGATCTTCCGAAAAACAGCGATAGGCAAAATCGCGCACGTTGGCGTCCGTCGAGCAGGGGTTGAGCGTATACGGCGCGTGGGCGACCAGCGTACCGAAGTTGTTTTCGCGGCAGAGCGCGTTGAGCGCCGCCGCGTCCGCGGGATCGATTGCCTTTGCGCTGCCGCCGCGCGGGTTTCGCGTAAAGAATTGGAATGTGTTCGCGCCGATGGACAGGGCGACGCGACCCGCCGCAGCATAGCCTTTTGCGTTGCTCAGATGGCAACCGAGATAAAGCGTTTGTTCGTTCATGATCTTCCTTTTTCTTTTTATAACGCATGTTGTGCTTTCGTAAATTGTGTTGGCGAATTATTTTAGCTTGCTTATTCTTTCGTCCGCGCGCGTTGCGCTTATGCGCTGCGTTTGTTAAAATGTGCGTATGAAACATACCGTATTGGTCACCGGCTCTTCCCGCGGCATCGGCGCGGGGATTGCGCGCAGATTTGCCGAACAAGGGCACAGAGTCGCGATTCACTATCGCGCGGGGGAGGCGCAGGCACGCGCCCTCCATGACGAGCTCGCGCAGGCGGGCTGCTGTGTGATGCTCGTTTCCGGCGACATCACGAACGAAAGCGAGGCGAAGGAGATCGTCTCCCGCTTACGCGAGCGCTTCGGGTTTGTCGACGTGCTGGTCAATAACGCGGGCGTCGCGCTGCCGACGCAGCTTGTCACCGACACAACGCTTGCGGACTGGCACCGCGTGATGGAGACAAACGTCACAGGCATGTTCCTCGTCACCAACGCGGTTCTGCCGGAGATGGTGTCGCAAAAGCGCGGGGCTATCGTGAACATCTCCTCGATGTGGGGTGTGACGGGCGGCTCCTGCGAGGTGGCGTATTCCGCTTCCAAAGCGGCGGTGATCGGCTTTACCAAATCGCTCGCAAAAGAGGTTGCGCCCAGCGGCATCCGCGTCAACTGCGTTGCTCCCGGCTTTGTGCTGACCGACATGACGCGCTGCTTTGACGAAACCGTGATTGCGGGTATCTGCGAGGAGACGCCGCTCTTGCGCGCGGGTACGCCGGAGGATATCGCATCTGCCGTGCTGTTTCTCGCTTCCGAGGAAGCCTCGTTCATCACGGGGCAGGTGCTGTCTGTCGATGGCGGCAGGTGCATCTGATCCTTTGATTATAGCAGGTTTCTCTGTCGATTTCTGTCACCGATGTGTGAGTTGTGCTTACACAGAATCTTTTCTTACGGATTTAGTTGAGCGAAACAATTATTTATCAGAAGACGTGAGTTGGGTTGAAAACAAGAGAAAATATTCCGCTCAATATTCTTTGCCAACGCTTGACATTTTGCGCGCCAGTGGTTAAAATAATCAAGCACGCGAAAGTGCATGCGCTTGTAGCTCAGTGGATAGAGTGCCCGGCTACGAACCGGTAGGTCGCAGGTTCAAATCCTGCCAGGCGCGCCAGAAAAAAAGCCGATTACGACCGTAACCGGCTTTTTTTGTACAATCTTAACCGTATTTCGCGGCGATTGCCGCAGGAATTGAGGAATTATGCCCGTTACCTTTCGCCCGGCAGAAGAAAAAGACACTACCTTACTTCTAACATTTATCCGCGCATTGGCAGAGTATGAGCACATGCTCGATCAGGTGGTTGCAAGCGAGGCACTGCTCCACGAGTGGCTCTTTGAGCGCAAGGTTGCGGAGGCGTTCTTCGCGATCGAGGGAGAAAGCGAAGTCGGCTTTGCGCTGTACTTCCACAATTTCTCGACCTTCCTCGGCAGAGGCGGCATCTATCTGGAGGATTTATTCGTACTGCCGGAGCACCGCGGTAAAGGATACGGCAAGGCGATCTTGCAGCACCTTGCGCAGATCGCCCGCGCGCGCGGCTGCGGCAGACTGGAGTGGGCCTGCCTCAACTGGAACAAACCCAGCATCGATTTCTATTTATCGCTCGGCGCTTCTCCAATGGACGAATGGACGGTCTACCGCGTCAGCGGAGCGTCCCTGAACCGGTTGGCAGGCGAAGGAGCGGAACAAACGCAGGATTGGGAGGAGCTATCATGAAGACGGTTGGACTCATCGGCGGCATGAGCTGGGAGAGCACGATCACATATTATCAACTGCTCAACGAGGGCGTAAAGTCCGCGCTCGGCGGGCTGCACTCCGCGAAAATTCTGCTCTACAGCGTAGACTTTTACGAGATTGAAGCACTGATGTCCCGCGGAGAGTGGGATGCAGCGGCGGAGCTCCTCGGCGGCGTTGCCGCACGTCTTGAGGCAGCAGGGGCGGATTTGATCCTCATCTGCACCAATACGCTGCACAAGGTTGCCCCGCAGGTGCAAGACCGTATCCGCGTTCCGCTCGTCCATATCGCAGAAGCTGCGGCGGACGAGCTTGCTGCAAACGGAATCACGCGCGTCGGCCTTCTCGGCACGAAATACACCATGACGCAGGAGTTTTATCGCGATAAGCTGACCGCGCGCGGCATCGACGTGCTCATTCCGGAAGGAGAGGATATCGACCTCGTCAACCGCGTGATCTTCGACGAGCTCTGCCTTGGCGTGGTGAAGGAAGACTCCAGAGCCGCGTACCTGCGCGTGATTGCGCAGCTGCAAGCGCGGGGTGCGCAAGGCATCCTGCTCGGCTGTACGGAGCTTGGGCTGATCGTATCCAAAGAGGATGTCACACTTCCACTCTTTGACACCACGGTGATCCACGCGAACAAAGCGCTTGCGCTTGCGCTGGGTTAAAATCACGTAAAAATGCGCCGCTTGTCGCGGCGTTTTTGTTTTTACCCGCGAACAAACCGCCTGTCTGTCAAAACCGACCGTCTGTCGCAAACCGGTCGCATGTGAATATCTGATTGACTATACTGCTCTTGTAACGAGGGGGTGAACAAGTGAAGATCGAAGTGAAAGTGGACGCCACTTGCGAGGAAACGACGGTGGTGATCTGCACAAACAAAGTGAACGACGAAATACAGCAGCTGGTGCGGAAACTTTCGCAGGATGCGCCGCAGGTGATCGTCGGGTTTCTCGATGACGAGGCGGTGATCCTGACACAGGAAGAGATTCTGCGCGTGTTTGCGGAGGGCGGCAAGGTCTTTGCGGAAACGAAGTCCGCAAGGTTTGCGCTTCGTCTGCGGCTGTATGAACTGGAGGAGCGTTTGGACGCCAAGCGCTTTGTGCGCATCTCAAATGCGGAGATCATCAATCTCGGCATGGTGCGCGGGTTTGACCTGAGCTTTGCGGGCACGATCTGCGTAAGGATGAAGAACGACGCAGTGACCTATGTTTCCCGCAGGTATGTGTCGAAGATCAAACAGGTATTAGGACTTTAGAAGGGTGTTTTTATGAAAAAAGAATTATTGAAACGTCTGCTGTTCGGCGCGCCGATCGGGCTCGCGATCAGCAGCGTGATTACGATCATCATTTCGTTGACGGTTGGCGACGGGACATATTACGCGGTCGTGCCGGAGCTTGCGCGCGAGATGGGCAGCGAGATCAACGCGGTTGTGCTGCAGGCGGTGCTTTCGTTGGTGTATGGAGCGGCCTGGGCGGGGGCTTCGGTCGTTTGGGACATGGAGCGCTGGAGCTTGCTGAAGATGACGCTGATCCACCTATTGATCACCTCGGTTGCGTCGTTTCCAATTGCGTACTTTGCGCGCTGGATGCCGCACAATGCGATGGGAATTCTGCTCTATATCGCAATCTTTATTGGGATTTACGCAGCAATTTGGATTTCGCAGTATAGCGCGATGAAGAAAAGAATCCGTGAGATGAACGAAAAAATCAAAGCATAAGACAAACGAAATACCGCACAAACACCCGCGATGGCCGTGAAATCTCGCGGGTTTTTGTTACCTTGACACAAAAACCATTGACGAAACATTTAGATGTAGTATGATAATAAAAACGAAAGGAGGATAACCGTATGGATTATACAGGTTTCTCTGATGTGCTATCTGCCGCTTCCAATCTTTGGTATCTTTGGGTAGGCGCTGCCCTGATTCCGAGTATCATCATGGGAATTTTTACCTCAAAGCTGGCGAAGAAAAAGGGGTATCGCGGATACTTCTTCACGGGCTTTTTCTTCAACATGGTCGGGCTCATCTATGTGGTCGGCCTTCCTCTGGCAAAAGACAGCGCATATTGAGATAAAACTAGATTAAAGCGCATAAGCGCGGCCTCGAATGGGGTCGCGTTTTTCATTTTTGGGATTTTTTAAAAGATGAGGTTACTTTATGATGTCATTCTTTATCGGAAAATAGCGAATAAAATCATGTTGCTTGTAAACAGTTGAGTTTAGTAATAATCTGAAAAAGGTTACTATTTGGATGGAGAGGTGTTTTTATGAGAGAATTTTATTTTTCTCGCGATGACTCTTTGGAACGGATCAAGTATGCGGAATTCTTGCAGAACATATTGATCAACAACGGGCAATTCAGAAGAGATGATAGTGATGGGGCATATGTGCTTGCAGTCGATTCGCCATGGGGAACTGGCAAGACCAGATTTGCGATCATGTTTAAAAATCATTTAATCAAGAAATTCCCGCCGGATGGAAGTCAAACCCGCGGGAGTTCTTCAAAATACTATGCGATTTACTATGATGCTCTTGGTTCGGATTACTATCCGGACGCTATGGAGCCGCTGATGCATGCAATTGTCAATTCGGACGCGCTTAAACATGAAGGAAACGCGGATAGCTTGAGAAATCTAAAAATTATATGCGCGGGTATACTAAAGTCTCTAGCGTATGGTGCTATTCGGCTTATGGCGGGAGATGCTGCTGTAGATGCGATTGTTGATACGGAAAATACACTCATGAGAACTGATGAAGATCCGCTCGACGCGTATTCGAAAAAGTTGAAAATGTATGATAATTTCAGGGACACGTTGAAAACGGCTATTGAACGAACCGGAAAAAATCTTGTGATTATCATCGATGAGTTGGATCGTTGCAAACCGACTTTTGCGATTCAAACAATTGAGATGGCAAAGCATCTGTTTGATGTGAAAGGATTGATTTTTGTCTTCTTTCTGGATATCACACAGTTAAGCTCCGCTGCAAAGTGTGTATACGGTAACGATATGGATGCGACAGGTTATCTTTGCCGTTATTTTGATTTTATCAGCCGCCTACCAACGCCAGATACCCTTCATTTCATCGATTTGAAGCTTCGATCGATCCCTTATTACAGAAACATGGTTGTGGATTATGACGAAACAAAAAACTATATCTATGAACTTACGCAGACATTCCAACTAAGCTTGCGAGATATATCAACTGTGTTAACGAACTATGCAATTATGTGTAGCACGGTTTTGAAAAACTACAAAAGATTTCAGGAACACCGGATCTATCTGCTTCTTCTTGTTCTAAAGTATAAGAATCTCGAACTTTACAACATGATTATTTCGAATAACCTCTTAAGAGACGGGCATGAAGCCATTTTAACCCGTCAATACGAACTGAAACGGCATAAGCAGGAATATCAGATTCTGGTAACGATTATGGATCGTATTCCGATTCGAGACATTCCGCTTTCCTTTGGATTTGCGGACAGAAACGAAAAACCAGATCCAGTACGAATTTTAAACGTGGTCAGCCGAAAGGCTTATCTGGATGTCACTTGCGTATCCAATGGAGCAAGAATTGATACAGCTAAAAAAGTGAAAATGAACAACTGTGATGACTGGGGCGGAATGCTGTTTTACCATGATCTGAACAACTGGGAAGGGATCAAGAACATAACGCTTGCAGAGCATTTTTCTAGACAGCTAGATCACTTTCAATTTACTGGGCTGAATGCTTTGGCCAACCAACAAACAACAGAACCGCCACCCGTAACGAAAACACCGGAAGCACATACCAGCAAAAAATCAAAACAATAAAAGGAATTACCCCACCTTGCATTTCCCTCGCATCGTGCTAAACTGAACGTGACAGATTTGTAGAGACAAATCGCGTTGCGTTCAGTTCTTATTTTCTGGAAAGGAACTACTCACGATGAATCCCGTTCGCATGATCGTTCTCGGCGCGGGCGCGCGCGGCATGGATGCCTATGCGCCATATGCGCTGATCGCCCCGGATCAGCTCCAGATCGTTGGCGTTGCAGAGCCGCGCGAGGCGCGTAGAAAAACCTTTGCCGCGCGCTATCAACTGCCGCAAAACGCGGTTTTTTCCGATTGGCGTGAGGCGCTCTCTGCGGGCATCGATGCCGACGCGGTCCTCGTCGCGACCCAGGACAACGAGCATGTTGAGCCTGCTTGCGTCGCCATGGAGCGCGGTTATGACGTTCTACTCGAGAAGCCCATCGCAAAGAGCGCAGATGAACTGAAAAAGATTTATGATACGACCGTTCGCACAGGAAAGCGCGCCGCGGTCTGCCATGTGCTGCGCTACACCCGCTTTTTCAACACGCTCAAGACGATTATCGACAGCGGAGAGATAGGGGACGTAGTCAACATCTCCCACAGCGAAAACATCGGTTACTGGCATATGGCGCATAGCTTCGTGCGCGGCAACTGGCGCAGGGAGGACGAGACCAGCCCGATGATTCTCGCCAAGAGCTGCCATGATACGGATATTTTGCTGTATCTCGTCGGGAAGGATTGCAAGAGTGTCGCCTCCTTCGGTAGCCTCAAGCACTTTACCGCCGAGAATGCGCCGGAGGGCAGCGCGGAGCGTTGCCTCGATTGCAAAGTGGCTCAAACCTGCCCGTACAACGCGGCAAGGCTTTACCTGATTCCGTTTCTCACCGGCTGGCCGGTTTCGGTCATCACGGACGATCTTAGCCCCGCTGGCAGGATGAAAGCCCTCCGCGAAGGACCTTACGGCAGATGCGTCTACCATTGCGACAACGACGTGGTCGATCATCAGTCCACTGTGCTGGAGTTTGAAGGTGGCGTCACGGCGACGATGACTGTCTCCGCGTTTACGGATTACCGCCACGGGCGAACGATTCACATCATGGGTTCGCATGGCGAAATACGCGCCAAGATGTCCGACGAGACCATCGAAGTCACCAATTTCCGCGACGGCTCCGTCCGCACCACGGAGAACCCGCTGCCCGGCGGCATGGGCGATGGTCACGGCGGCGGAGACATGGGGCTCATCGCGTCGTTTGTGCGCATGGAGCGCGGGGAAGAGCGCGCGGTCAAGAGCTCGATTCGGGACGCGATTCAGAGCCACCTGATCTGCATCGCGGCGGAAGAATCACGCAGGAACCACACCGTGGTCGACATCCATAACGTCGGCTGACGGGGTTGACTTGGACAAAATGGACTCAAAACAGAAAGGGAAATTGCCGTGGAACAGCACAAATCGCGCTCAGCCTCATTTTTACTCGTGATGAGTTGGATCTATCTGGTTCTTGCGTTGGGCATGATAGGGCTTGCGCTCTATAACCTCACCCGTGCGGATGTCCAGCTGACATTCGCGGGCGTGACGGACGCGGTGTTTTTAATCATCGGCGGTGCGCTGGGCTTTCTCGCCGGCATCTTCGGGCTTGTGAGCAAGCAGCTTAAACGCTGCCGCTTGATGGGCTTAATCCTGCTCGGCATTGCCGCAGTCCCGCTCGCAATCAACCTGCTTGCGGGGTTAACCTTCCAAACGTACTGGAAAAACATCGCGGTTATGGTGTTGCCGTTCCTCTATCTGCTTGCGGCATTGCTCAAGCGCAGCGAGAAAAAACCTACGGCGATGCCCGCGCAAAGCGCGCCTTATGTGCCGGTTGCGCAGCCGGTGGTTAACCCGGTAACAACGTCCGCAAACACGGATTCTACAGCGCAAAAGTAACCGCAACGCGGGGAAACCCCATGGTTGCGGCGCGTCTGTTGCGGTAAAAAACGGCCTCCCATTTTTGCGAAAATCGCGCGAAAAATTTGGCGAAAAGCTCTTGCATTTTGATAGGGTCTGTTGTATCATAATCAAGCGGCTTGGGGCATTAGCACAGTTGGTAGCGCGCAACGTTCGCAATGTTGAGGTCGGGTGTTCGAATCCCCCATGCTCCACCAAGCAGACAGAATCCCCGTCTTACATAGGCGGGGTTCTTTTTTTGAAATGATGAGAGACGCGAAATGCGCTATCTTTCGGAAACATTCGGGAACACTTTACCCGCGGACAGGCTGGAACATGCCGGATTAGGATTGATCATGATGGAGACCTTAACCAAGGAAGTCAACCGAAGAAAGACGTTTGCGATCATTTCGCATCCTGACGCGGGTAAGACCACCCTCACCGAAAAGCTGCTGCTCTTCGGCGGGGCGATTCGTCTTGCGGGCACGGTCAAGGGCAGAAAGGCGACCAAATACGCCGTTTCGGACTGGATGGAGATCGAAAAGCAGAGAGGTATTTCTGTGACGTCCAGCGTGCTCAACTTCGACTATCAGGGCTTTCGCATCAATATTCTCGATACCCCTGGCCACCAGGATTTCAGCGAGGATACCTACCGCACGTTGACCGCTGCCGACAGCGCGGTGATGCTCATCGATGGTGCGAAGGGCGTTGAAGAGCAGACGAAGAAGTTGTTCCATGTCTGCCGCATGTTCGGCATCCCGATTTTTACCTTCGTCAACAAGCTGGATCGCCACTGCAAGAGCCCGCTTGCGCTCATGGAGGAGCTCGAAGCGACGCTTGGCATCCGCGCGTATCCCATGAATTGGCCCGTCGGTGTTGACGGCGATTTTCGCGGGGTCTACGACCGCAGGACGAAGCGTATCGAGCTCTTTACCGGCGGTAGTCACGGGCAGGAAACCACGATATCCGACGAGGGAGACCTCGAGGACGCGCGCTTCCGCACGATACTCGGCGATTATCTCTATGATCATCTGCTGGAAGAGATCGAGCTATTGGAGATCGCGGGAGACGAGCTTGATATGGACAAAGTCCGCGCGGGAGAACTCACGCCGATGTTTTTCGGCAGCGCGATGACCAACTTTGGCGTCCGCCCGTTTTTGGAGGCATTCCTTGAGATGGCGCCTTCACCAACCGCCAAGCGGCATAGCAATGGCAGCGTTGAACCGGACAGCGAGGATTTCTCTGGCTTTATCTTCAAGATTCAGGCGAATATGGACCCCGCGCACCGCGACCGTATCGCGTTTATGCGCATCTGCTCCGGCAAGTTTGAGAAGGGCATGGAGGTCATCCACCAGCGCACGAATAAAACACTGCGACTAACGCAGTCCCAGCAGTTTATGGCGCAGGAGCGCGTGAGTGTCGAAGAGGCTTACGCGGGTGACATCATCGGCGTGTTTGATCCCGGCTGTTTCCTGATCGGGGACACGCTCTGCAACGGCAAAAACGCGTTTAAGTTTGAAGGGATCCCGATGTTCCCGTCGGAGCACTTCGCCGAGGTCAACGCGGTGGATTCCGGCAAACGGAAACAGTTCCTCAAAGGAATCAAGCAGATCTCCGAAGAAGGCGCGATTCAGGTGTTCAAACAGCCGGATCTCGGCGTTGAACGCTTCACAATCGGCGTCGCGGGCGCGCTTCAGTTTGAGGTGCTTGAATACCGCCTAAAGAACGAGTATAACGTTGAAATCAAAATCCGAAATCTACCGTATCAGCTCGCGCGCTGGATCGTAACCGATCAATTCAACAAAGATATGCTCGCGTATACCGATACACTCTTGCTGGAAGATCAATATCAGCGCCCGGTCGTGCTCTTTAAAAACGAGTGGTCGCTCAGCCGCATGGAAGAGAAGAACAAGAGCGTCAAGTTCCTCGATATCGCGCCGGTCAATTGATTGCTCGGTAACAATAATTAACGAAAAAAGCATGTTTCGATTGACATGCTTTTTTTGCGCGCTATAATGAGTGAGTGGTCACTCATTATTCGACAAGACGAAGACCGGAGGTGCAGCGGATGAAGGAAGACAGCTACGACATTCAGGAATATTTGCAGGATTATACGGAGTCCTCGCCGGATAAAGAGATTCGAATCATCAACGCCGCGATCAACATCTTCTCCGAAAAGGGGTTTGAATCCACCCGGACGCGGGAGATTGCGGAGCGCGCGGGCATTGCGGAAGGGACGATATTCCGATATTTTCCGACCAAGGACGCGATCCTGGAGCGCATGGTGCCGTTGCTGATTCGCGTGATGATGCCGCGCATCAGCGGGCCGATCGAGAAGATTATCCACGCGCACGCAAACGACCCGGTTGAGGATGTCTGGCGTGAAATTTTGATCGACCGCATCCAGATGATTCGCGATAACGGTCGATTCATTCGATCCGTATTGCCGGAGCTCATTCACCGCGCTCCACTGCTCAATCAATTGAAAACGAACATATTGCCGGTCATTGAACAGTATGTGACGAACGTGGTGGATTACGGTAAGGCGCGCGGGGAGCTCGACAGCGCGCTGGACCCGCATCTTGTTGTGCAGCAGCTCATCGGGTTCATACTATCGTATAGTATGATTGGCGGCAGCGAAAAGCAGGATATCGAGCGCGATGTGCGCGCATTCTTATATTACGCAATGCGGGGGTGGGGCGGATCATGCAAACCATAACGGCGACTAAACTCATCAAACGATTTGGAAAAGAAGAGGTACTCAGCGGCGTTGACCTTTCGTTACAGGCGGGCGAGATACTCGGCGTGCTAGGGCCTTCCGGCGCGGGGAAAACAACATTGGTGAAGTGCCTGCTGGGCACGCTGCGGCTGGACGGCGGCGAGGTAGAGGTGCAGGGCACGCGCATGCCAAACCTTGCGATCATGGATCGCATCGGCTATATGGCGCAACAGGACGCGCTCTACGAAGACCTGACCGGGCTGCAAAACCTCGTCTTTTTTGCGCAGCTCAAGGGCATGAACAGACGGGAAGCAACGGCACAGGCACATATACTGCTCAAACTTGTCGAGCTGGAGCGGGACGAGAACAAGAAGATCGTCTACTACTCCGGCGGAATGAAGAGAAGGCTCTCGCTTACCGCGGCGCTGATCGGAGACCCGGACGTCATCGTGCTGGACGAACCAACGGTCGGCATCGATCCCGTGCTGCGGGAGTTGTTCTGGGTGGAATTCCAGCGGCTCAAGTCGCTCGGGCGCTCGATCATCGTCACGACACACGTGATGGACGAGGCGGAGAAGTGCGACAGGCTCATCCTGATTCGCTCCGGCTCCATCATCGAAAACGGCACACCGGATGAACTGAAACAAAAAACCGCGCTTGGCACGCTGGAGGCGGCTTACATAGCCTCCGCAAAACGGAGCGCAGCGGGAGGCAGCCTATGAAGATGTTTGTGATTGCGGGCAGGCTGATTCGCCAGATCGCGGGAGACAAGCGTACGCTGGTGGTGATGCTTGCGGCTCCCGTGCTGATCATGACGCTGCTGTTCTTGTTGTTGGGCAACGGAGTCACCAAGGCGAACATCGACATCGTCTCCACGGATTATGCGGCGAGCGAGGCGATGGAGGACGTTGCCGATATCACGCTGGCCTCCACCGAAGCGGAGGCGATGGATCGGCTCAAGGCGGGCAAGAGCGACGGATATATCTGCGAGGATCGCTATGTTGCCGAGGGGACGGACCCTTCGCTGACCCAGCTTGCTAAACGTGCGTTTATCCAGTATGCGCAGGAGCAAAAGATTGCTTCGATGCCACAGCAATTTTCCGCGCAGGTGGAGACGCTGACGCAGCAACCGGAGGTAAAGCTCTTTTACGGCTCGGACGACTTTGAGCAGTTTGACTTTCTTGCTCCCAGTATGATGGGATTTATCATCTTCTTCCTCGTGTTTCTGCTCGCCGGCATCGCGTTTTTGCGGGAGCGCATCAGCGGCACGTTAGATCGAATCCTTGTTTCATCGCTGCGACGCGGGCAACTCGTCGCGGGTTATTTTCTCGGATTTGGCGTGTTTGCCGCACTGCAAACCGTCGTGATACAGCTGTATTTACAATATGTGCTCAAGATTCACACGGGAACTGACGTGTTTCTGGTGCTGCTGATCAATCTCACGATCGCGGGAACTTCGCTTGCGATGGGAACGCTGTTTTCCGCCTTTGCGCGAAACGAGTTTCAGCTGTTTCAGTTTATCCCGATCGTGATCATTCCGCAGGTGATGTTTTGCGGACTGTTCAACCTCAGGGAATCGCCGCTTGTGCTGCAATATCTCGCAAAGATCTTTCCGCTCACCTATGGCGCGGACGCGCTGAGGAAAGTGATGCTGCGCGGCGCGGGATTTTCAGATGTCGTCGGCGATCTTCTGATCATGCTGGGATTTACGGCGCTGTTCTTCCTACTGAACATACAGGTGCTTAAGAAATACCGTACGTTGTAAAAAAACTTGAGTTTTCAAAAAGAATCCGAAAAATACGGGTTCTTTTTTTATGCAAAGTCGAGTATGATAGGTTCAATTATTGACAGATGGAGAAGACGATGATCGATTTTCAAAACGCCGTGTTCCTCAAGCTCCGCCCGGTTGCGGAGAACACATTTTCTTCCATAATTGAGCCGATGTTCATTCCCGGTGAAGAAATTCTTTGCTCGTTTCAAACCGTGCGAGATGGCGTGGTCTTCACCAATAAGCGCATCTTTGCGATCAATGTACAGGGCATCACCGGCAAGAAGAAGGATTTCACCTCGTTGCCCTACAGTAAGATCCAAGCGTTTTCGGTCGAGACCGCGGGCGTGCTGGATCTCGACAGCGAACTGGAACTCTGGTTTGCCGGCATGGGCAGGGTGAAGTTTGAGTTTGTCAGCCGCGCGGACGTCTCCGGTATCTGTCGGATCATCTCCGGGTTTGTGCTGCAATAAAGCGCTGTTCAATTACTTCGCAGGATTTTGTTTGTATCAGAAAGGTGCTGCTATGTCTTTTAATTCATTCGATGGTTTCAACACCATGTTTGCGATTTTTCCCATTCTATTTATGATTGTCTTCGTGTTCATTTTTATCATCGTGATCGCCAACGTTGTGAAGAGCGCGAAACGATGGAAACTCAACACCGATTCGCCCGTTTTGACAGTGAACGCAAAGGTTGTGACCAAGCGTTCGGACGTGAGCTATCGTCACCACAATAACATGTCGGACAACTCCATGAATATGGGGTATTCGTCAACATATTATTATGTGACGTTTGAGGTGGCAAGTGGGGATCGAATGGAGCTTCAAGTGGCGGACACGGAATACGGAATGGTGACCGAAGGCGATCATGGCAGCCTGACGTTCCAAGGAACGCGGTACCTCTCGTTTGTGAGAGACACACGGATTTAAACTGGATCAGGTAACAATATGAACGTAAGAAGTACCGTCAAGGCGATCATTCTGCATGAGAACAAGGTGCTGCTCAATCGTTGCAGAGACGCAAACAACGGCGAATATTATTCGCTTCCCGGCGGCGGGCAGGAGCAGTATGAGACTATGGCGGAGGCGATCCACCGCGAATGCCTCGAAGAGACGGGCTATTCCGTTGAGCCGGTCCGCTTCTGCGCGCTGATGGAGGAGATCTGCCTCGATCCCTTCATTCGTGAGCAGTATGCAAAGTATGCACACAAGATGCTGCATCTTTTCGTCTGCCGACTGACCACGACGGATCGCTCGGAACCGACGGAGACGGACGAGTCGCAGATTGCGATTGAGTGGGTGCCGGTTAACGATGTTCCTAAGATCAATCTGTTACCCAAAGAGGTACGTGCAGCGTTTTCGCAGTTGATTTCGAATGAGACACCGCTGTTTCTAGGTTCAATCCTATTGGAACACAACCATGGATGAGAGTAACGATCATTGTATCTTCGTAAAACCGGATGAAACGATGCTGCTGGAGATCGGCTCTTATCGTACCGCGTTTCTTGCGGCTGGCGACAGCATGGACGGGACCGGTCCGCTTCGCCGGATGGAAGACCCGGAGGACTGGCTTTGGTGCTGCCGCACGGGAGAAAAGCGCGAAACGACACCGCAAAACTGGGTGCCGTCCGAACAATTTGTCTTCTTGCGCGAACGCGATCACAAGATTGTTGGCATGATTCAGTTCCGGCATGAGTTCAACGATTTCCTGCGCGAGTTCGGCGGAAACATCGGTTACTCGGTGCATCCGGATGAACGCAGAAAGGGTTATGCCAAACGCATGCTGACTCAGTGCCTGAAGGTCTGCCGCGCGTTCGGACTCGATAGTGTGCTCATCACCTGCCTGGTCGAGAACGAGGCGAGCAGAAAGACGATTCTCTCCTGCGGGGGAGTCTACGATAAGACTGTCTTTTGCGAGCGGGACAATGTAAACCTCGAACGATACTGGATAGATTTTAGTTGAGGAGGAGAAATGTTGTGGGCGAGTTGAGAAAATTGCCAAACATCGCGGAGAAGCTGGAGGCGCAACTCACGGAAGTTGGCATCCCGACCTTCGATGCGCTGAAACAGACCGGCAGCAGAGAGGCGTGGCTCAGGATCGCCGCGCGCGACCCTTCCGCCTGCTATATGCGCCTTTGTTCACTGGAAGGCGCGATTCAGGGTGTGCGCTGGCATAATCTGGACGACCAAACGAAGAAAGAACTGAAGACGTTCTACCAACTCCACAAAAACTGAATTGCGCACATCGATCAGACCCGGCGAAACGCCGGGCCGTTTTTTTACCAGAACTACTTGACACTATATGTCTAAAACGTTAGACTGAGATTGTCTAAAAAGATAGACTGAAATTAATTCATCGAGTAAGTAGGATGATCAAGCAAACAAGAAGGAGAAAATATGGAACAGGAGACCACATTGACCCATGCAGACTGGCGACTCATGGACATCGTTTGGGATCATGAACCGGTTGATTCGCCGCAGCTTTGCCGCCTCGCAGAAGAAAAGCTCGGCTGGAAACGAACAACCACGTATACGGTGCTCAAGCGACTCTGTGAAAAGGGATATTTGGTCAATGAGAGTACCGTGGTGACCTCGTGCATTGCGCGGACGGAAGCGGGAAAACGCGAAGGCAACCAGCTTGTCAAACGCGGATTCAAAGGCTCGCTGCCCGCGTTTATTGCGGCGTTTTTGGAAGGCGGAAACATCTCCGGTGAGGAAGCCGAGGAGATTGAGAAACTCTTGCAAGAGTACCGTGAGAGGAGCTAGCGCATGACGGAGATATTTCGCACCGTGCTCAATATGAGCATCACCGGCGGCATCATTGCGCTTGCCGTACTTCTTTTGCGGATTCCCCTCAAGCGCGCACCTCGCTGGATTACTTGTGCGCTTTGGATGGTGGTATTTCTTCGCCTTGCAGTGCCGGTCAGCTTTTCGTCGCAGCTATCTTTGCTTTCCGGAATAGGCGCGCCTGCGCCGGAAAACGGGGCGGTGGCGTATTTTTCGACGGATACAGCGAGTCCGGCGAACCATGCGATAGACGGTATCACGAACGACTCGCAAACACTGCTCACGACAGAATCATTCAGCCAAAGCGCAAACTCGCTCGCGCCGACGCCGCAAGCCAGCGCCGACCCGATGCAGATCTGGCTCGCGATTGGTACAATTATCTGGCTGATTGGAATGGCAGGATTGCTGCTGTATGCGGCGATTCAGTATCTGCGCTTGCACAAGCAAGTGCGGGATGCGGTGAGAACAGAGCTTGACGTGTTTGAAACGGACGCGGTGGCTGCGCCATTTGTGATGGGCATTTTCAAACCGCGGATCATCTTACCCATAGGGATGAAATCAAATGAGCGCGAAAGCGTCTTGCTGCATGAACGGGCGCATATTTATCGTCTGGATCACGTTGTGAAACCAGTGGCCTTCCTCATACTTACACTGCATTGGTTCAACCCGATTGTATGGCTAGCGTTTCGACTTTTTTGTGACGACTTGGAGGCAAGTTGCGACGAGCGTGCCATACGCGCACTGGATCGCGAAAAAATCGCGATCTATGGGGAAGCACTTTTGCGCCTCGGTACCCGAAAGATGGCGTTTTCCGGCGGTCCACTTGCCTTTGGAGAGCACTGCACGAAAGAGAGGATTGTCAACGTTTTGAACTATAAAAAACCGGCATTCTGGATTGTTGCCGCGGCGCTGCTTGCGTCGGGTGCTACGGCGATCATTCTCCTGGCAAACCCGCTTGTTCCGCCAAGGCAGGCTGTTGAACCAACGGTGAAAGAGTTGGACTTGGTCGATATGCAACCTTCAGCTTTTGAACAGCAAACCTTTGATATAACTGAGCCAAGAGGGAATGTCGCGGGCGGTAACGTTTCGCCACAGGTGGATTTTTATATTGATCTCAGTTTGCTCGGAGACAAGAGCGTTTCGGCAGAAACGGTTGTTAATTTTGCGAACCAACTGGCTAACGGACAAAACTATATCCAAACATATCTCAAGAAGAATGCAGAGTGCTGCT
>JBDKRF010000407.1:0-3402 GCA_039683525.1 Clostridiaceae bacterium | reverse complement strand
CGTCCATCAGGCCCGCTGCATTTGCCGCGCGCTGCTCTGCAATCGCGTCCACGAACTCCTTCATCTCCGCCGTAAACGTCGGTTCCCAGTATTCATAAAACCACGATACCGTCGTTTGATGGATGCCGCCCTTATCTAGATAGAGTACGCGGTCGTTGGTCGGGGTCACACAGACTCGAAGGCACCCGTCCGTGCCGAAGATCTCTGTCTCGGTGTGGTAGCCATAGGAGCAGTTACGCGTGGTTTCAAACCAACCCATTGCGCCGTTATCAAACTTACATAGAATGCCGCAGTTGTCGATGTCGTTGACCGCAGCGAGCCCTTCATAGGCATAGACTCCGCCGAGGCCATATGCGGTCGTCGCATCTGAGCCCAAGAACCAACGCGCCGCGTCATAGTCATGCGTGAGCATATCAAACACCAGCCCACCGGATGTCGGCGAAAACTTAATGATGAATTCCGCCATAGAGGCGGGATCACGGTTGATCATCTTGATCAGAATGGGTTTCCCGATATAGCCTTCATCGAGCTTTTTCTTCAGCGCGCGGTAGCTCGCGTCAAAGCGGCGGTTGTAACCAACCTGAAACACATTGATGTTGCTCTTGCCAACCGCGAGGCGAATTCTTTCGATCTCTTCCAGTGTCATACCGAGCGGCTTTTCGATATAGACGTTCTTCACGCCCAGCTCCGCAGCCGCGCAGGCCATCTCGCAGTGGGACTGCGAATTGGTCGCGATCACAACGCCGTCGAGCTCCTTGTTTTGAAACATCTCGCGATAGTCCGTATAGCGATAGCGCGGCTTCATCTCAACCCCTACGCTGTCCAGCTCCGCTTTCACCACGCTGCAAATCGCGGTGAGTTCCGCGTTGGGCAGGTGATAGTGGATGTTTGCCGCGTGATTTCTGCCGAGTCTTCCGAGTCCCACAATGCCGAGTTTGACCGGGTTCATAGCTGCCTCCCAATGAAAAAAATCGATGTGGATCCGATTCGCTTTGTGTGGGTCAATGGCCGCTTTGTGAAAGCGGCAGCGTCGATCCGCCGTACGGCATCACGATGACGCTTGCCTCTTCGCCGCATTTTGCGAGCGCGGCATCAAACGCACTTTGCACATCCGAAAACGGCGTTAAGAAAATCTTTTCCACAAACGCCGCGTCGAGTTCGGAGACCAGATAGATATCCGCATCCTCCAGCACCATGGCGATCGCGGCAGCTTTGTGTCCGCCGAGCTGGAAATCCTGCTGGACGCGCTCAATCATGCTGTGCGCGTCTGGCGATTGGGTCATCCATTCTTCAAACACATGCTCGCCCAACCCCTCTTTACAGGAGCCGACGAGAACGATCACACCGCCTTTTTTCACTGCGTGCTTGGCGTTATCCAGCGCTTTTTGCGTTTGGTAGAGGTTCAGATCCTTAGGTGCGCCCCCCTGGGAAACCACGACGATATCCGCGCGGTCCGCGATCGGTTTGCCGTAGAGTTTGTCCAGATAACGGCAACCTTCGCGGTGAGCGAGTACAACGTCTCCCGCGACTGCACGAACAATCTTCTTGTGTTCGTCCAGCACGACGTTGACGATGAAGTCCACGCCGACCATATTTGCGGCCTCTTCGATATCCTCCCGCACGGGGTTGCCCGAGAGCTTGCCCGCAGCAGCAGCGGCTTCTACCATACGGCTGTGGTTGCTCTGAATCGCGGCGCGTGTGCTCACACCCGGCATAATCGCTTTTGCCCCGCCGGAGTAACCCGCGAAATAGTGATATTCGATGTTCCCAAGACAGATTCTGCGATCCGCCTCCGCGACCACGCGAACGATATCCACCGGCGTGCCTCGGCTGGTTGTGCCGAAGTGCACGCAGTCCGAATCGTCCCCGTCGATGCATTTCACCCGCGAATAGACCGCTTCGCCGACGAGCTTTTTCTGCTCCTCGGGCGTTTGCTTTCTGTGGCTGCCGAGGCCGAACACCACCGTGATATTCTCTTCTGAAACGCCGGCTTCAACTAATTCATCCAGCAGCAGCGGGAGCATCTGATAGCTCGGCAGCGGGCGCGTACTATCGCTCGTCACAATCGCGACCGTCTCGCCGGGGCGAACGATTTCACGCAGGCACGGTGTTCCAATCGGGTTTTGCAGCGCGCGCGCAACCTCCTGCTCACCGATTAGTTCCGTTGGGACGGTGTTGGGCAGCATCACACAGACCAGATTTTCATCCGGCACCGTGAGCTTTTGCGTGCCTGTGCCGAATCCGAGTTCAAATTCCATACTGACTGTTTACTCCTCCGGCTTCTCCACCGGAAATGTCTTTGCGGCATAGCGCAATGCCTTCACCACGGGCAGCTCTTCTCCTGTTAAAAACCGGATCAGCGCGCCGCCGCCGGTGCAGAGGTATCCCATTTGATCCACCAGGCCATACTTCTCCGTCGCGGTGATGCTGTCCCCGCCGCCGAGCACGGTATATGCCTTTGAATCCGCAAGCGCCTGCCAAACGGCTTTCGTGCCAAACTCCGTCTCCGGTTTTTCAAACACGCCCATGGGGCCGTTGACAAACACGGTTTGGGCGGACTGAATCTCCGCAGCATACTGCAACGCGGTTTCATGGCCGATATCCAGAACGCCAGCGTCGGCGGGCACGAAATCTACGCTTACCTCCCTACGAGCTCCGTCGTGATCCAGATAGGCAAGATCGACAGGGAGGATGATTTTGCTTCCGTATGCCTCGATCAGCGGGATCGACTTTTGAATGAATTCGCCGTAATTCGATTTTTGAATGAAGTCTAGGCTTGCCTGTCCAATGAAAACGCCTTTTGCAAGCAATAGGATATTCGCAACAAGTCCGCCGGTCAATACGCGATCCGCAGCCCCGCTCTTAAGCACGGTCTCCATCATCAGGAACGCGTCGGAAACCTTCGCGCCGCCAAGAACAAAGACACAAGGCCGCGCGGGAGATTCCATAATGCCGGAAATCACGCAAAACTCCTGCTCAAAGAGCCGCCCCATCGCGCTGGGCAGTACCTGCTCGAAACCGCAGAGCGAGGGTTGGTCGCGGTGCGCCGCGGCAAACGCGTCACACACATACAGATCGGCGAGCGGCGCAAGCTTTATGACCACCTGCGTCTTTGCCTGCTGCTCATGACTCAAGCAGAGCTTCATTTCAAAGAGCGTCTGCTCCTCCGCGCAAAACCGGACGTTGTCCAACAGCAGAATTTCGCCGTTCTTGAGCGAGCGTATCGCCTCTCTTGCGGCGGGCCCCGTCACGTCGTCAACAAAGCGCACCTCGCAGTCAAGCAACTGTGAGAGCACCTTTGCATGCGGGGCGGTTGTGTAGAAATTCTGATACTCGATGTCCGATCCCTGATGCGCCAGCAGCACGACTTTTGCCCCGCGCTCATGCAGTTCCCGCACCGTG
>JBDKRF010000406.1:0-11994 GCA_039683525.1 Clostridiaceae bacterium | reverse complement strand
TATCGGTTATTAAAAACGCGTTTCATTTAGGTGAACTCAATGTGTCTGAACGATTGAGCACGGTCGAAGTGTCGTTTGTGGTTGAATATCAGTCGTTCCCGAACATAGAAACCATTCAATCACTCTTATCATCAGTTCCTCAAAGAGACATGTTTTCATTAACATGTTCAGTTGACAGCGGAGAAATGGTTTGCGTTACAAACCATCAAGTCGAAACTCCTGATTTTTCAACTATTACTATTGATTTAACATCTGAAGACAATATAACAATAAGAATTCAAATCGATAAAGCCGTTGGTGACGAAAAGTTCTCCATATATGATTTCCCTTCATTTACAAATGACTTGCTACAACGTCCTGTGCTTGAGGTTCTCTGTTGGTTTTCTGAGCGCTTGCGTGCTCAAAAACATCTCAAGTTTGAAGTGTTTGATTATGATATTTCTTTTTCAACAAGAACTCTAGCATTCGAGTCGTCGGAGAATGCCACATTCAAGCCAAAGATTGACAGGCATCAACGAGTAAGCGCATGTAGGGATATGGCATGCTTCTATAATATGAGTACTTTTGAAGTAGTCCCAGATGATTTTATTATTGAAGGTGTCATGAGAGCAGGTGATTGCCTAAAGCCGCTTTTTGGTAAGTTAGCAACGATTCTTTCGCTAGCATATGTTGCAACTTCAGCGTCAGTCAATGATAGAGTATTGACTGTACAAATAAGTGGGCAAAGAACGACAAGTTACGAATTGCTGACGCAAACAATTCAAGAAGACGAGAAATGGCTAAACATATACACTTGGATTTTCACCGATGGCAATCCAACTGATAAGGCATTGATAGCTCGTAATGTTATTAGCTTACATTGCAAATACCATTCGATACTTGATTTAGATGGAACAGTATTTGAGGCAATAAAATCCAATTATAGTTTATACTTGCGTGATAATGTTAATCAGTATCTTGACATGAAAAGAGACATAGCCAAATTTATCCAAGATATCGTAGCACAAGTCGGCGACTATGCTATGTCAATTCTCGCAAAGTTTAAAACAAACTTAATTGCTATATTCGGGTTTCTCTTTACAGTAGTTCTGACAAGAGTTGGAAGTACACAAAAATGGCTTGAGATTTTTACAAGAGATACAATATACATCATCGAAATATTCCTTTGTGGTTCACTGATTTATCTGTTCATCTGTATTTTTGAAATCCGATATAAACTTAAGAAAGCTGAGCAAGGGTACAACGAACTCAAAAAAAATTACGAAAGTGTTTTATCAAACCTAGAACTCAAAGAGGCATTCAATGATGATAAGCTGCTGCATGATACTAAAAAGAATTCACGACATGGTATAATTGGTTGGTCTGTTGCTTGGGGCGGCGTATTAGTTTTAATTATAATTATGATTGAAGTTTTCACAACGAATCACGGAATACTTGTTTGGGTTTGGAATAGAATACCACCGTTATTTAGCGGCGCAAAGTAATTTGGCTTTTTCAGATTATCATGACACCATCCTCCCCGGATGGTGTTTTCTTTTCCCCAAAACTAACATCAGGAGGTCAACACAATGGAATTCTTCAACAGCGCAATCGACGTATTGCAAACCCTCGTCACCGCCATCGGCGCAGGTCTTGCCGTATGGGGCGCAATCAACCTGCTCGAAGGCTACGGCAACGACAACCCCGGCGCGAAAAGTCAGGGCATCAAGCAGCTTATGGCGGGCGGCGGCATCGCGCTGGTCGGGATGGTGCTGGTGCCGCTCCTCTCCGGCCTCTTTAGCTGAAACGGATGACGCGGCATGGACACCATCATCCAGAAGATCACCGAGTGGCTCAAAACGCTACTCATCAAGGGAATCACCGACCAACTCACCGGCATGTTTGATACCGTCAACCTCAAGGTCGGAGAGATTGCCGCGCAGGTGGGAACGACGCCGTCCGCTTGGAATGGCGGCGTCTTCTCCATGATCCGCTCGCTCTCCGAAACGGTCATCGTCCCCATCGCGGGCGTGGTACTCACGTTCATCATGTGCTACGAGCTGATCCACATGGTCATCGACAAGAACAACCTGCACGACGTGGACACCTGGATGTTCTTTCGCTGGATCTTCAAGACGTTCGTCGCCGTCCTGATCGTCACCAACACGTTCAACATCGTCATGGGCATCTTCGACGTGGCGCAGAGCGTGGTGAACCGCGCCGCAGGCGTGATCTCCACGCGAACCAACATCGATATCTCCACGGTGATCGGCGGCCTCACGGCAAAGCTTGAGGCGATGGAGCTCGGCCAGCTCATCGGGCTGTATTTTCAGAGCATGATCGTGAGCCTTTCGATGAGCATCCTGTCCGTCTGCATCTTCGTCGTCATCTACGGGCGCATGGTGGAAATCTATCTCACGGTGTCGCTTGGCCCCATCCCGCTGGCCACGATGGCAAATCACGAATGGGGCAGCATCGGGCAAAACTATCTCAAATCGCTGTTCGCGCTGGGGTTTCAGGCGTTTCTGATCATGGTTTGCGTCGGCATCTACGCGGTGCTGGTGCAGAGCATCGCCATCGACGCGGACATCATGAAGGCGGTTTGGACGTGCATGGGGTATACGGTGCTGCTGTGCTTCACGCTGTTCAAGACGGGGAGTTTGAGTAAGAGTGTTTTTAGTGCGCATTAATTTAAGACATCGCTGCATTTCTCAGCAAATCAAGGTATAGTATGGATAAGATGAAATTCAAAGTGAGAAATGTAATGATGGATATTTGCGACGATGAGAAAATTCGGGCGGCGGATCGCTTGTTGAATGAACTTGCTAAAGGGAGAACATCCGGCGAAGAGAAAGGCTGGCATTCTCTAGAAGAAGCCGAAGCCAAATTGGGCTCTGAAAACCAGATCTATCTCAAGCTCTGCGAAGCGGAAGCCGAAGCCCGCTCGACTAACCTACGGTTTTCTCATAAGAAAGTTATGTCGGAGCTTCGAAAGCAACTTTCCGAAAGAACATCGATTGATTAGGTTTTTATGATCTCAAAGCGAGTAAAAAACATCAAAAATTCTTGTCGCAAGTACGCATAGCAAAACGTCCTTTCTTCCGAGAGGACGTTTTTACATGACGTGGTGCTATTCAGTTCAAGACGTAGATTTTCAGCAAGTTGGTTTTTTACGTGCATAAGCGAAATACATTCGGTTTAGATTCGTTTATACTCTATCCCCATGTGATTTAGTTCTTTCCTTATGTCTTCCTTCCATTGAGCCTCTGTAGAAGTGTAAATAATTCCTGAAAGATCACCGGGCAATTCTACTGTTGGTTCATGAATAATAATTACATGTTCAGGACCAAGTTTCCCTACAAAGTATCCTGCTTCAAAAACAACGTTTTGCCTCGCTCTGCTATTGAGTACTTTTTCCGTCTTCGCATTCCCTTTATCGTCAGCGGTAAACAATACTATGGCGGCGGCAACGTCAGCGTTGGCTTCGATTTTTCCAAGAATTGAGCCTAATCCAGCATTCGGCTGTAGATGAAGAATAATTGGCTCAATTTCAAGAGAGTGCAACCACTCTGCAACCTCGAACTTCAGCTTATCGTCATGACCATGAACGATGAATATTTTACTCTTTGAAGGTTCATTTTTCTTCATCGAATTCACATTTTTAGGTTGCACTTCTTCTCCACTAAAAGTAATCTCGCAATCCTTAATCATCATTTGAAGCAATATCTTCAGTTCAGATTTTCCTCTCTCCCATGCACGCACTTCAGCTTCTTGCGTACAGGGATACCCACCGGGATGAAACCATATTGCCTTCAACTTTACAGTGTATTTATCACTACCAAATGCTTTTTCTCCATAAAGTTCAATGTCCGAAAAAATACTTTTTCTCTCAGTTTGGTCGTCAAACTTAAGATCGTTTGTTCGTCCAAGTAACTCTTTGAATTTTTTCTCGAAATCCACAATATCACCTCGAAAGGAATTATATCATGAAACAGAAGGCTTATAAACGCACCGAATGGAATAGTAACCGCAAAAGAGGAATTTAGTTATGGCCTATGTCCCTGTCCCAAAGGACTTAACCAAAATCAAAACGAAAGTCATCTTCAACCTAACCAAACGACAACTATTCTGCTTCAGTCTCGGCGCACTTGCGGGTGTGCCGATTTTCTTTCTGCTCCGGTCGGCGGTCAATATCAGCGTCGCCACACTCATCATGATCGTGGTCATGATGCCGTTTTTCCTCTTTGCGATGTACGAAAAGAACGGCATGCCCTTCGAGCAGATCCTCAAAAACATCATCGAGGCGCGCTTCCGCCGGCCGCCGGTGCGCCCATACCAAACCAACAATTTCTATGCCGTGTTGCAGCGGCAGGCAAAATTAGATCGGGAGGTACAGAACATTGCACAGAAAAACCACCGCGCGAACCCTCACCAGTCGGGAGCGCAAAGAGATCGACGCCGCCGTTCACCGGGCGCACGGCGCTGAGCGTAAGCAACCCGCGACCGCGCAGGACAGCATCCCCTATCAGCGGATGTGGCCGGACGGCGTTTGCCGCGTGAACGACACGTTCTACTCCAAGACCGTCCGCTTTGAGGACATCAACTACCAGCTCGCCCAGAACGAGGACAAAACGGCTATCTTCGAAGGCTGGTGCGACTTTTTGAACTACTTCGACGCGTCGATCCGGTTCCAGTTCTCCTTCCACAATCTCTACGGCGGGCACGACGCGCTGGAACAGAGTATCGTCGTGCCTCCGCGCGGCAACGACTTTGACGAGATCCGGCGTGAATACACCGAGATGCTGCAAACCCAGCTCGCCAAGGGCAACAACGGTCTCAAGAAGACGCGCTATATCACCTTCGGTATTGAGGCGGAGAGCTACCGCGTCGCCAAGCAACGGCTGGAGCGCATCGAGTTGGATATCCTGCACAACTTCAAGCAACTCGGCGTTTCAGCGGTATCGCTCAGCGGCAAGGAGCGGCTGCAGCTCATGCACGGCATCTTCCGCATGGGCGGTCAGGAGGAAGCGTTTCGGTTCGACTGGAAACTGCTCGCGGCATCCGGTCTATCGACCAAGGATTTCATCGCGCCGTCGTCCTTCGAGTTTCGCGAGGGGCGCAGCTTCCGCACGGGCAAGCGCTTTGGCGCGATCTCGTTTTTGAGCATCCTTGCGCCCGAGCTCAACGACCGCATGCTCGCGGACTTTCTCGACATGCAGAGTAGCCTTATCGTCAGCATGCACATCCAGTCTGTCGATCAAAACGAGGCGATCAAGACGATCAAGCGCAAAATCACCGACCTCGATAAGATGAAGATTGAGGAGCAGAAAAAGGCGGTGCGCGCAGGTTACGATATGGACATCATCCCGTCCGATCTCGCAACCTACGGCGGCGAGGCAAAGAGCCTGCTCAAGGAGTTACAGAGCCGCAACGAGCGAATGTTTCTCGTCACTTTCCTGATCGTCAACACTGGCGAAACCCGCCAGCAGCTGGAGAACGACGCGTTTCAGGCCGCGGGCATCGCGCAAAAGTACAATTGCGCGCTCGTCCGGTTGGATTTTCAGCAGGAGCAGGGGCTCATGTCCGCGCTCCCGCTGGCGCAAAATCTGGTGCCGATCCAGCGGAACCTAACCACCAGCTCGACGGCGATCTTCGTGCCGTTCATGTCTCAGGAGCTCTGCCAGCGCGAGCCGGAGGCGCTCTATTACGGCATCAACCCGCTGAGCAACAACCTCATCATGGTCGATCGCAAGCTACTCAAGAACCCGAATGGGCTGATCCTCGGCACACCCGGCAGCGGCAAATCGTTCGCGGCCAAGCGCGAGATGTTTATCGTGTTCATCCTGACCGGCGACGATATGATCGTTTGCGATCCCGAGGGTGAATACGCGCCGCTGGTGAGCGAGCTGCACGGGCAGGTGATCCGCATCGCGCCGACGAGCGGCGAGCGCGTCAACCCCATGGACATTCACGCGAACTATTGCGACGGCGACAATCCGATTCCACTCAAGATCAACTTTCTTATGTCGCTGTTCGAGATCATCGTCAGCCCCGGCACGCTCACCTTCGGGCAAAAGTCCGTCATCGAAAAGGCAGCGCGAACGGTGTATACCCATTACTTCTCGGATCGCCGTGCCGACAATATGCCGACGTTGACCGACCTGCACGCCGCACTCATCGAGATTCGTGACGCGAACCCCGCCTATCGCGACGAGGACGCGGACAATATGGCAAAGGCCATCGATCCATATGTGCACGGCGCGTTCAACCTCTTCAACCACCGCACGAATGTGGATGTGCAGAACCGCCTCGTCTGCTTTGACACGAAGGAGGCCGGCTCCCAGCTTAAGACGCTCGCCATGCATGTCATTCAGGATCACGTTTGGGGGCGCGTGTCCGCCAACCGAACACAGAAGCGGGCGACGCGCTACTACATCGACGAGTTCCATCTGCTGCTCAAGGATGAGATCACCGCCGCCTACAGCGCGGAGATTTGGAAGCGCTTTCGCAAGTGGGGCGGCATCCCGACGGCGATCACGCAGAATGTAAAAGACCTGCTCAACTCGAAGCAGGCTGAGAACATCTTTGAAAACAGCGACTTCATCTTGCTGCTGAACCAAGCCCCGGGCGACCGCGCGATTCTCGCCAAACTCCTCAACATTTCGCCGCATCAGCTCTCCTATGTGACGCATTCCGGTGAAGGTGAAGGACTTATCGTTTATGGCGACACCATCCTCCCGTTCCTCGATCACTTCAACAAGGAGTCGCGGTTGTATCAGGTGATGACGACGAAACCGGGGGAAACACGACACTAAAATAATAAGTATAACTGTAGTTTCGTGTGATAAAATAGTTTGTGTCTACAACACTAGCTGACAGGAGTATGAGTATGTCCGACGATCAAAAAGGCTTCGACCCGCAATACGATGATCAGAAGGAGACAGGAGTTATTCTTGTAGGCAAAGCACGGCCGAAGGAAGATGGGTCAACATATCGCAAGGTTGAGCTTTTGCTTGATGAAAAAGAATCTTCTCTGTCCGAAATGGGCTCGGAAAGCATAGAAAAGCCTATCAGATTTGATGTGCTAGAAAAAATCACTTTATACGAAACTGCAGGCGGCCAACAAAAATATCAATGTTGGCTGATGGAATCGGCTCAAGGCAAGTCGGTAAATGCTTTACATATCTCTAGGCGTGCAGGTAAGGGTGTTTATGGATCACACGAAGTCACCCTTGGTTTTGAAGCAATGTTTGCGCTGCATGAATATTTGAACAAACTTTTTTCATATGATACACCTCACAAACTTCGAATACCAATTGTACAACCCCCAAGAGAGCCAGCGGATTTGCTTATGTCCGAAAGCCAATTTGTCGAATTAATCAAAGCAAACATCAGAAGTACTGATGATTTTTACAAATTATTACAAGTTCAGAAAATGGAGCTCGCTGTAGCACGACTTGAAGCAATTATCAATGGGGATTTTGAGAACGAGGTTGAAATACAAAAGTTCCTAAAAGAAAACATATGGATGTTTGGTAACGATTATGTGCACATCGTTGAAAATGGGAAAATAAACGCACAAAACATTCTGGATATGGTGCCTCAAGATTTCGAAAGTTATATCGATGTAATCGAAGTTAAGCTCCCTACGGAAAAATTGTTTTATTTTGATGAAAGCCATAAGAATTACTACTGTAGTTCAAAGTTAACTAAAGCTACTGCACAAACACAAAATTATGTTTACGAGTTAGAAGGAATAAGTCAAAGCGAAGAGTATCAACGGGATAATAATTGTAAAATTGTTCGACCGAAAGGTATTATTCTATTTGGTTCGGTAGAGCCCCTAAACGAAGATGAAAAAAGGTACCTGCGTATTCTGAATTCTTCTTATCACAACTTGCAAATAATCACTTATCAGCAATTGCTTGAAAAAGCAAAAAATACACTCGCACTACTTAAGAGCAAAGATCAGTAATGCAACTATCCCGCCTCAACAAGGCGGGTTTTTTATGCCCAAAAGGAGATGATAACCATGCGAAGTAAGCCACGCTTGCTCTTTACAGAAGAGGAGCAAGTCCCACCAGAGCAACCCGCCCCAACCCCAAAATCAAAACAACCGTCTAATAAAACCAAATCAAACACCAACCCGAAAAAAGAAAACCCATCCACCCAACAACGCACCGTCCAAGCCGACAACGGCAAAAAGACGGTGCGTTTGCATTTTAAAGAGGCTGAGCAAAAGAAGCCTTCCGAACTAGCACATATCGCAAAAGAAGCATTGGTAGCGGAGATTCACAAGCAGGTCGAAGATTCGGCAGACGATAACGTTTCTGTTGAGGCGGTGCACAGAACAGAACAAGTAGCCGAGACGGGTTATCGGCTCACTGGAGAGCGCTCGCATACGCCAAAGGCGCAGTCCGCGCGCACGACGACAAGAATGGAAACAGCTGCAACAACTAGTAACCCCCTTTCCTGCTGGCGGCAAAGGCAGGCGATCAAACGACAATATGCCGCCGCAAGGGCTGGCACGCAAGCGACAGCCAATAGTTCCACCGTTGCAGCGAACGCAGTTCGATCCACTGCGGATAAGGTGAAGCGAGCGGTACAGGTTTTCGCGAATAATAAGGGTGTTCTGGTCGTCGGTATTGTTGGAATGATGCTGGTTATGCTCATCAACGGTGCTTCATCCTGCGCTGAGTTTGGCGTTGGCGGGTTGAATGCGGTGCTGGGGACTTCCTATGTGTCTGAGGATCGCGACTTGCTGCAAGTAGAAGCGCACTATACCGCGCTTGAAGCCAACCTTGAACGCAGTATCGATCGCATCGAATCGGATTATCCCGGATACGACGAGTACCATTATGAGATTGACGAGATTGGGCACAATCCCTACGAGCTATTATCCTACCTGACCGCGCGTCATGTGTCGTTCACGCTCGCCGAAGTGCGAAACGAGCTCGCGACAATCTTCAACCGCCAGTATTCGCTCAACATCGTGGAGGCCATTGAAATCCGCTATCGCACCGAGGAACAACTCGTTTGGGTTTACGACGAGGAAACCGACACAGAACGCTGGGTTTGGGAGGACGTTGAAGTTCCGTATGAGTATAAGACGCTCGAAACAACCCTGCTCAATCGCGGGCTGACCTATGCGATGGGGTCCGGCATGAGTGCCGAACAGACCGAAATGTATGCCGTTCTTCTTGAGTCGTACGGCAATAAGCCGGAATTGTTCGCGGACTCCGACAATCCCTACCTTGCCTCACTCGACGCAACACCACCGGAGGCATACGAAATCCCACCGGAAGCACTGTCCGATCCGAAGTTTGCTGCGCTGATCGCCGAGGCGAACAAGTATCTCGGTCTCTCCTATGTTTGGGGCGGTAGCAAGCCGGGCACGGGGTTCGACTGCTCCGGCTTCGTCTGCTGGGTACTCAATCACTCCGGCGCGGCCAGCGTAGGGCGAACGAACGCGCGCGGACTCTACAAAAAATCGACGGTCGTTTCTCGCGAGAATGCTCGCCCGGGCGACCTGATTTTCTTCACCGGTGCGCGCGCCGCCGAGATCGGGCACCCCGTCACGCACGTCGGCATCTACGTCGGCAGCGGCATGATGCTCCACTGCGCAGGCAACGGCGTGGAGTACAAGAGCATCAACACGAAGTACTACAAGTCACACTTCTACGCCTTCGGGCGGCTTGGTTAGGGGGCAAATATGACCCCTCAAATCGAACGTATCAACACTGAAATCGAGAAACATAAAAACAAAATCACGCAATTGCAGGAGCGCATCAGGCGGCTGGAAGCACTGCGCACGGAGCTCCAGAACACGCAGATTCTGGGGCGCGTCGAGATCATCACCGCCACGCCGGAGGACCTGGCCGCCATCATACGTTCGCTCACGAACAAAGGAGGAAAAGTAAAATGAACAGACGAAAACCACTCGGTATTCTGACGCTGCTCGCCGTCATGCTCCTCAGCATGGCGGTTTTTTTATCGACATCCCGCGCGGACGGAAAGACTTCCGACGACGATCCCACCCCTCTGCCCTTCGCAACACCGACCGCCACACCTGTCATCACGACCAAAACGCTCACGCCGGAGGGCAATCTCACACTTGTGGACGACATCGCCAGCGCATCGTCCAGTGACAAACAGTTCATCACGGTGGTCACGAAATCCGGCAACTACTTTTTTATCATCATCGACCGCGCCGCCGAGACCGAGAATGTTTACTTCCTCAACAAGGTGGATGAGGCGGATCTGCTGTCCATTCTGGAGGAATCTGGCTACGAGATCGCGACCACGCCATCACCTATGCCGACATCTCACCCGGCTACAGAAGTAGAATCCATCGATGACACGGATGATAGTAAATCGAATGGTGGTTCATTGATCCTCGTTGGAGTGCTTGTGGCAGCTGCCGTTGGCGCATTCGTGTATCTCAAAAAACGAAAAACGGCGCAAAAGCCCACGCAGCGCATTGAAGACTTCGAATATGACTATGACGATGATCCAGACGAAGAAGAACCCAAAGAGCCGGAAAAACCGAAACCGCCCGTCTGCAACGAAGCCGTGCAGAAAAAGGGCAATTGGGACGGTGTGCTATGAGATATTTCACGGATAGCCCCTATGAACGCATGATGCAGGAGGTACCGCACACGCGGCGAGAGGATGAAGTGCCACCGGTGCTGCCGGGTAATAAGCCGTGCAAGTCGTGCCAATATAATAGGCCGGTGTGCATTGGAGTGTTATGCAAAGTCTGGATAAAGAATCACAAGAAAGGAAATGAAACTAATGCGTAAAAACGTGGAATCAACCGACAGCAATTGCACCCAATTGCCGCTCTCGGATATCGCTGCTATCTACAAAATTTATCAATTGAAAGATACCCCCGAGAGCCGCCCGTTCCTTTTCATGCCGCTGCGGAGCCTGGAAGCGAAACAAGCGTCCGTTCTGCTTGAGCGGTATGAATGCGTGTATTCCGGAGTGCTAGCATCGAAACCGGAATCCCAGACTGATCAAAAGGCTCTGGATGCGCTGTTTAGCCAATTCAACATGAATCATCCGCAGGACTTCAAAGGACACAGCATGTCAGTTAGCGACGTAGTTGTGATCGAACGAGAGGGTTTTTCTCGCGCTTACTATGTTGATGTCGCAGGCTTTATTGAGATTCCGTCGTTCTGCCCACAACATGATCCAATGCGAAAGCCTGCGCTGTTCTCTGAGCAAAAAGCAAATCCCATCAATTCGATCATTAAAAACCTAACTCCCAACCAGCAGGTAAAAGTGCAGTCTCCGCATTCCACGAAGGGTATTCAACCTCCAAAACATCGGCACGACAATGATCCGGAACGATAAACGATGCAAAATATCGAGTAAACTGGAGGCGATCTCTTGGCCACAAAACTGGAAACTTTTAAGGCGCTATCGGATGCCACCATGCAGCGCATCACAAGCTCGCGCAAGAATTGGATGGACTATCTCGATGCCACCGCATGGCTCTATAAATACCCGTTCTGCGACCAGCTTATGATCTATGCACAGCGCCCGGACGCACGCGCTTGTGCACCGATCGAACTCTGGAACAGTGTGTTCAAGCGCTGGGTCAAGCGCGGATCAAAGGGGATTGCGCTGATCGATGATTCCGGCGATCGATTGAAATTGCGTTATGTATTCGACGTTTCGGACACCAGTACGCGATCCGAGATTCCATTCAAGCTCTGGGCTGTCGAATCGGAACATCAAGCGCAGATTCTCGAAGAATTGACGAACCGCTTTGGTGCAATCGATTCGGCCGGCGATTTCGTGGAACAGCTTCGCGAGATCGCCCTAAACGTGGTCATGGATAATGTCGGCGATTATGCGGACGTGATGCCGTTCATTGCAGACGGCAGTAGGCTGGTTGGCATGGATCATCGCGAGATTCTCGATCGATTCATCACCACCGTTGCGGAAGGCGTCATCTACACCGTCCTCGCCCGCGTTGGCCTGAACCCACGCGAGTTGAAACCACCT
>JBDKRF010000405.1:0-3658 GCA_039683525.1 Clostridiaceae bacterium | reverse complement strand
AGGCAAGGTGCAGTTTTTACTTCCGTTGTGCTTGTTGGATACCGAACATACCGACCTTGCCATGACACTCACGCCCATGGACGGCTATTATCTCGGCCATACCTGCCTGACGCTGGAGATGGCTTATCTAAACGCGCGGCTGATCGGCAGGCCGGTCGCTCCCTGGCTACTGGAACTCGTGACCTGATCTTCCGGCTGCCGCCCTCAGGGGTTAAGGATATAGCATATTAAAACTAAATAGGGCCTGGCGAGCGGCGCTTTTTGTGCCGCGCCGCCGGGTCCTTTTTTTCGTGCGCTCAAAAATCGCCATTCGTCTGGCTCTGAACGAAAGGAGCCGGACAAATGGAACTGGTCAAAATCGCGTATCGCTTTGCGGATGGGCATGTCGAGGAATTAGAGGTAGAACAGGAGGTCGCGGAATCGCTGAAAGAACTGGATCGGCAGGAGTACAACAACACGCAAAAAGAAACGCGGCGGCACACATCGCTCAGTGCCGTGGAGTACGAAGATGAACGCTTTGCGGCACATAACGCTGATGTGCTTGAAAAAACTCTACATAGGATGGATGCGGAGGCTTTGTGCCGCGCGTTGCCCATGCTCACTCCCGCGCAACAGGATTTGGTGCGGCGCGTATTTTTCTTGGGTGAACGTCCCTCTGACATTGCTAAAACGGAGGGGATCGACAAATCGGCCATTACGCACCGATTGGAACGCATTTACCGTCAACTGAAAAAAACTTTACTATAGACCGTCAACTTTTGCCGTTCCCGTGACTTAACAGTGAAGGGGTTATTTTCGAACCTTGAAAACTACATATCAGGTGATCATGAGAAGCCCGCATAGTCGAGGATAACGTCCCAGCGTGCGGCCCGGCGGGATGCGGGGAGTGATGAGCTGCGCGAATAGAAACCGATCATGACCACCGCTATTCTCCGAGATCGAAGCGTCAAATGGGAGAACCATTTCACCCGTTACCCCTTCAGAAAGGGATCATGGAAAACAAGCAATTACATATGCCCATCAAAGCGCGTTCGTATGAACACCAGCGGCGCGCTTTTGCATTCGTCTGCCGGTTGTTCGGGCTGGAAACGGAGGTGGACAAACTTGAAGATCGCGGTCAAATGCGAGTGGTGCGGGAAACCGTTTCTGAGGGACAAAGGTCAGATTCGTGATCATGTTTTCTGTTGCAGAAGTCATGCGTACGCATGGAACGCGAATCGCATTGCGGTTTACAACAGAACTCAGAATCCCATGAACCGCGCTGGCGGTGTTCTCGATTCCCGCATCCGCAGCAGTATGGCGCGCTCGGGAGGCGGAGAAGGGAAAGCTTATCGAAAGTACCTCGGCAGACATCTGCATCGGCAAATCGCGGAGCAGATTATCGGTAGACCGCTTCATGTTGGTGAGGTTGTTCATCACATCGACGGAAACAAACTAAACAACGATCCCAGCAACATTGCAATTCTCCCATCTCAGGCGGAACATGCGCGTTTGCACTGTCTGCGTAAGAAAGGTGGTGATGCCATATGACACCCATCAATACCGGCTACGGCTGCGCTTTATTGATGGAGATGCCAGCTTAGCCCAATTGGTACTGGCAAATCTCTTGTAACGATCGCGGTCGCCGGGCGACTGTTTCTCGGGAGTAAGGTCGAGAGAATGCTGATCGTCGCGCCGTTGTCCATCCTAGGTGTCTGGCAGGAGGAATTTCGTAAGTTCGCGGACTTCGAGTATTCGCTTGTTGTTCTGAACGGCAGCGAATCCAGGAAAATCGAGAAACTACGACAAATGCCGACATCGGGGTTGCGGGTCGCGGTCATCAACTACGAGTCTGCGTGGCGAATGGAAAAAGAGCTCGCCGCCTGGGACGCCGATCTCATCGTCTGCGACGAAGGGCACAAGATCAAAACCCATAATATCTCTGCAAGCAAGTGTATGCACCGGCTTGGCGCGAGAGCGCGGTACCGGATGCTGCTGACGGGGACGATCATCACGAACAAGGCGATCGACGTGTTCAGCCCATACAGATTCCTGAATCCGGCGGTTTTCGGCAACAGCTTCTATGCTTTCCGCAACCGCTACTTCGACATGGTCGGATATGGCAATCATACACCGATCCTAAAAGCGAACATGGCGGAGGAACTCACGCGGCGCATTCACAGCATCGCATTCCGTGCGACGAAGGCTGAGTGCCTTGATCTGCCGGAAACGACGGAGATTGTCCAGCAGGTCGAATTGGAACCGCAGGCGCGGCGATTGTACCAACAACTTGTTCGGGACAGTTATGCGCTGATCAAAGTCGGCGAGATTACCGCAGCAAACGTGCTGACTCGCCTGCTTCGGCTCACACAGCTGACTGGTGGATTCCTGCGCGGGGACGAAACAGACAGCGTTGAACACGTCAGTTCCGCGAAGCTAGACGCGCTTTCGGACATCGTCGACAGCGCGGCGCAGGATGGCGGAAAACTCGTTATCATCGCGCGCTTTCTGCCGGAGATTGACGCTATCACTGCCATGTTGAAACGCAAGGCGATCGGATACTCGCTGATCACCGGCGCGGTGAAGGACCGCGTCGAGCAGGTGCGGCGTTTTCAGACTGATTCCGATGTGACCGTGTTCGTCGGACAGATTGCGACGGCGGGGTTGGGCATCACGCTCACCGCCGCCGACAAGATGATCTTCTATTCTCTCGACTAGAGCATGTCGAACTTTGAACAGACGAAAGCGCGCATTCACCGCGTTGGCCAGCGCAACCCCTGCACTTACATCTATCTCGTCGCGGGAAACACCGTGGACGCGAAGGTGCTCAAAGCGCTTCGCGACAAGGCGGATCTGGCTAGTGCCCTGATTGATGATTGCCATACGGGCAAAAACCCGTTCGGCGAACCCTGAAAGGAGAAACCATGGAATCCAATGACCTGTTTGCGCTGGCGGACGAGCTACGCGAACTGAAAGAAACAAAAAAGCGCTTGGAAGACGAACTCAAAGCGGTGGGCATGGATATCGACCACGTGGACGCCGTCCTCGCCCAGCGTATGGCAGATACCGAGACGCAGAACTTCACCCGGAACGGCACAATGTTCTGTCTGACCAGTAACACTCGCGCGTCGGCAGCGGCTGGGCGCAAGGACGAACTTTTCGAAGCGCTGCGCGAGGCGGGTTACGGCGATCTCATCTACGAGACCGTCAACGCAAACTCGCTCTCGGCGTTCGTGAAGGAACAGACCACAGAGAACAACGATTCTTTGCCGCAATGGCTGGATGGACTCGTGACCGTGTACGAAAAGACAACCGTGGGCGTGCGAAAAGCCGCCCGATAAGAGAAAGGATAAGGACAATATGACACAGGAAACAGGAATCGTAACAACCAACAACGCGTTTGAGGAACTCGCAAACTTCAATCTGACCGATGCGATGTCGCAGGAACTGGAGGGGTTGAGCCTCTCGTTTGAGCGCATCAAGATCCCCTCGGCGGGAAGTACAGTGTTCGAACTGCCCTCAGTGGAGGGCGGAGAGCCGGAAACCGTGAAGGAGTTCACGGGCGTGATTCTCTATCACCACCCGCTGTTTGCGTATTACCGGGACAAATACGCGGGTGGCAACGAACCGCCGGATTGCGGCAGCTTCGATGGCGTAACCGGTGAAGGTGATCCCGGCG
>JBDKRF010000404.1:0-3208 GCA_039683525.1 Clostridiaceae bacterium | reverse complement strand
GCATACGCCAAGGCGGAGAATGCCGCGAATAACAGGCTTTTGTGTGCCTTTGACATAGTGCGACAGATAGTAGTCGATGGTCAGTAGATGATCGAGCGAATGGTAAACGAGCGCGGCGGCCAAGTTAGCCTCGCGCTCCGGCAGAGATGCGGTTAGTTGTTTGACGCGGAGATTTGCGTAAGCGCCGCGATCCGTGATGTCACAGAGCGCGTCGAGCGCCTGCCTGCGTATGTTCAAATGAGCACCTTTCCTTCCAGTGTCTTTCCGGCGAGATATTCCTTCGCGCCGAGTCGTTTGCCACCCGTCGCCTGTAGTTCGACGATCTCCAGCCAGCCGTCAGAACAGCGGACAAAGAGACCGGACTTCGCGCTTCCTTTTAATATACCGATGGGTTCGTTGTCGATCGGCTGCTCCGACTTGCGCGTTTGATGAATCTTCAGCGGTTCACCGTCCAGCAGCGCATATGCGCCGGGCCAGGGATTGGTGCCGCGCACACGGTTATGAACGGATGCACAAGACTGCGTGAAATCGAGCTTACCGTGTTCTTTTTTCAGCATGGGGCACTTTGTCGCCTGTGATTCATCCTGCGGGGTGCGGACGAGCGTGCCCGCTTCCAGCGCGGCAATCGTCCGGCAAAGTGTTTCTGCGCCGAGGACGGACAAACGCTCAAACAATTCTCCCGCGGTTTCGTCGGGATCGATCGCAAGGCGGTCGACAATAAGGATGTCGCCCGTATCCATGCCGATGGCGGTCATCATGGTGGTGATGCCCGTCTCGATTTCGCCGTCGATGATCGCCCACTGAATGGGAGCCGCTCCGCGATATTTCGGCAGCAGCGAGCCGTGTACGTTGATACAACCGTATTTCGGGATAGCAAGATTCTCCGCGGAGAGCAGTTGGCCGAATGCCACCGTCACCATAAGATCCGGCGCAAAGGCTTTGAGCGCGGCGACTCCTTCCGGCAGGCGGATTTTCTCAAACTGATAAACAGGAATGTTGTGCGAGAGCGCATATGCTTTCGTCGGCGGGGGCGTCAACGTCGCGTGGCGACCGACAGGGCGGTCAGGCTGCGTGAAGACCGCGAGCGTATGCCCGCTTGTCCGCAGCATGTCCAGCGACGGCAACGCAAAATCCGGCGTGCCGAGAAAGGCGATTCTCATCCCATGTTCTCCTCTTCATGCGGTTCGTCGTCAAGGCCTTCCGGCGGCTCGATCTTCTTGGTGAGATAGACGACGCCGTCGAGATGATCCAGCTCATGCTGCACCGCGCGCGCATAAAAGCCCACTGTGTCGTAGGTGTGCAGTTCGCCCTTGCGATCAAGCCCTTCTACGACGACATGATCCGCGCGCTCAACGTATCCGCTCTGACCGGGGAAGGACAGGCAGCCTTCAAAACCGCCCTGACACCCTTCCGAAAGAAGGATGCGCGGATTGATCAGCTCAATTCTGCCTTCGCCTGCGTCCACGACGACCACGCGACGGAGAATTCCTACCTGAGGAGCGGCAAGACCCGCGCCGTCCGCGGCATCCATGGTTTCAAACATATCGTCGATCAGCTCGGAAAGCCGATGATCAAACTTCTCGACCGGCTTACAAACTTTATAAAGGCACGGGTCGTCGTCCGTACGAATGGTGCGTAGTGCCATTGGGAAAGTACCTCCTTTAATAACCATATGTATTGTACTAAAAATGGGATGTTCTGTAAAGAAAAGCGATGGTTGGGCAAAACTCTATCTATGGTTGAGTTTCGAATATGGGCCGATTCAAAAGTTGAGCTAAATTCTACCGTGGGTTGCAAAGAATTTTCGAACTAGAAAAATAAGCTATGTTCAAGGATTTCGCAATATGCCATAATGAGCGCATGAAAGAGAGGGACAAACAAATGGAACAACAAACGATGGGAAAGCGCATCATGCAGTTGCGCAAAGAAAAGGGGTACACACAGGAACAGCTCGCCGAGATGATGGGGGTTTCGGCGCAGGCAGTCAGCAAATGGGAGAATGACGTGTCCTGTCCGGACATTTCGATTCTACCGATCTTGGCTGAAAAACTGGGGGTTTCTACGGATGAACTGCTTGGGGTAAAGCCCATAGAACCGAAGGTCGTCATCGTGGATGCCCAGAAGAACAATAAGGATAATGACGGCTCGTTCTCCGTTTCCTGGGACGGCGGAAAGAACACGAAGAAGGACGGCATCTGGTTTGCGGTGTTGATCATCGTACTAGGTGCGGCATTTCTGGTGCAGCGGTTGGGCTTCGTCTCCTTCGGCATCTGGAGCATTATCTGGCCTGCGGTCATCATCGGGCTCGGGGTGAGCTGGATGATCAAGCGCTTCTCGTTCTTCGCGCTTGCGGTGGCAGGGCTAGGCGTCTACTTCCTGCTGTTTAACCTCGGCGTCATTTCGCTGATACTGACCTGGAGCATCATTTGGCCGAGCCTATTGGTGCTGCTGGGATTGACGATTCTTTACGAAACGCTGATTCCGCATAAGCATAAATGGTGTGGTGTGAATTTCAGCGGCGACAAGGAAAAGCGCAGCCAGTACCGCGAAGAGAATGGCTTTGTTAGCTACGAGTGCTCGTTTTCGGAAGAAAACCGCAAGGTTGCTGCGGAGGATTTCTTGGGTGGAGACATCGAAATCTCTTTTGGAAAGAGCGAACTGGATTTGAGCAACGTCAAGCGCGTCAACCAGAACGCAAAGCTGGACGTCGAGGTATCGTTTGCGACGTTTGATCTGATCGTTCCTAAGACGATGCGCGTCTTCCTCAAATCCGACAAATCGTTCGGATCGATCCAGATGAGCGGCGAGCCGAATCCGGACGCGACGATGGCGCTGAATGTCGACGGAGAAGTCTCCTTCGGCACGATGAATATCCTTTATCGCTAATCCAATCGAATCGAAAAGACACCGCGCGGAGCAATCCGCGCGGTGTCTTATTTTGCGGTCAGATTCGTTCGTCGCGCTTATCCAGCAACGATGAGATCGTAGATCAGCCGAATGAAGAGCAGCACCAGAACAATGAGGATGAAAGGCTTGACGACCTTGCCGCCGTTTTTCAGTAGCACTCCTGCGCCGATATAGTGCCCTGCAACAGCGAATACGGCGGAGATCAAGCCGATCGGAATGATTGCTTGGCCGTGCAGCAGAAAGACCGCAAGGCTGCCGACGTTACTGGAAAGATTTGCGATCTTTACGTTACCCGCGGCGA
>JBDKRF010000403.1:0-4888 GCA_039683525.1 Clostridiaceae bacterium | reverse complement strand
GAAGCTGCTTGCAGACGATTCCATCACAGAAATCATGGTCAACGGCGCAAAGCAGGTCTTCATTGAGCGTAAAGGCAAACTGCTTCAGAGTGACGTCACGTTCTACGACAACGAGCAGTTGCTCAACGTCATCGACCGCATCGTCTCCCCGCTCGGACGTCACATTGACGAAGCAAACCCGATGGTAGACGCCCGTCTTGCCGATGGCTCGCGTGTCAATGCGGTGATCGCACCGCTCTCCTTAAAAGGACCGCTGCTCACGATTCGTAAGTTTTCCAGCACGCCGCTCACGGTGGAAAACCTCATCGATTACGGCAGTTTAACGTTTAAAATGGCGGCGTTCCTGGAATGCTGCGTCAAAGGCCGACTCAATGTCGTCGTCTCCGGAGGTACCGGTAGCGGAAAAACGACGCTACTCAACGTTCTCTCTGCCTTCATTCCGTATGATGAGCGCATCGTTACCATCGAAGATGCTGCGGAAATTCAGTTGCAGCAAAAGCACGTGCTCACATTGGAGGCGCGGCCCGCAAACACGGAAGGATCAGGGCAGATCACCATCCGCGATTTGGTGCGAAACGCACTGCGTATGCGCCCGGATCGCATCATCGTCGGCGAGGTTCGCGGCGGCGAAGCGCTGGATATGTTGCAGGCCATGAACACGGGCCACGATGGCTCCATGACCACCGGCCACGCAAACTCGACGCGCGATATGCTGGCACGACTGGAAACGATGGTGCTGATGGCCGGCATGAACCTGCCGGTTTCAGCCATTCGCCAACAGATCTCATCCGCCATCGATATCATTGTACAGCAGGCACGTATGCGTGACGGTAGCCGAAAAATCATCGGGATCAGCGAAGTGACCGGGATGGAAGGCGACGTCATCATCACGCAGGAGATCTTCACGTATGATTACGGCGATGGCAGAACGCCAGGCCGATTCCGCCCAACCGGCATCAAGCCGCGCTGCAGTGAAAAACTCGCCGCAGCCGGTGCTGGGCTCAAGGATGAGTGGTTCCGGTAAGTCGTAGTAACGATTTTTAGAAATGAAGCGGGAAGGAGAAGTGTGCTATGATACGTACCTTAGTGACCATTGCGTTTATCATCGCGTGTTATTTTATCTTCTACCTTCTTGCGATGGCGCGGACAAAAGAAAAGCGAAAGATGGATAACCGCGTTCGCGCGCTCTTTGACATCTCCGCGGACGACGACGTCAACAAGCGCGTCGCTTCGGACAGGAAGCGGAAGAACCCGCTTCGACTGGATCAGATCGCGGAGGAGCTCTATGTTGCGGGCGTTGTGCTGCGCGCGGAAGAGTTCATTACGATCTGGATCCTAACCGGTGCCGTCATTCCCGCAATCGCGCTGTTTCTGGGCGCGCCGACCTCGATTTGCATCGGCCTTGTGATCATTGGCGTCGCGGCGCCGATCACCTGGGTGACCATTAAAAAGAATAAAAGACTTGCGGTGCTGGGCTCGCAGCTTTCGGATGCGCTGACGATCATCTGCAACGCACTGCGCGTTGGGCAGTCGTTTCAAGCCGCATTGAAGAGCGTTGCAGACGAGATGGAAGAGCCGATTTCGCGTGAGTTTATGCGCGTCTATCGCGAAACGCAGTACGGCATGCCGCTTGAGACCAGCTTAGGCCGCCTCGTCAGCAGAACGCAGAACTCGGATCTGGAGCTGGTGTCCTCCGCGGTGATCATTCAGCGGCAGATCGGCGGCAACCTCGCTATCATTCTGCAGAACATATCGGATACGATCAATCAGCGCGTACAGATTCGCGGAGAGATTCGTACCTTGACCTCCGGCGGACGGATGAGCGGATATATCATCGGCGCGCTGCCCGCGTTTATCATCCTGCTGCTGATGTTTATCAACCCTGGATATATCGATATGTTTTTCACGACGGAGACGGGACGCATCATGATGATCGTCAGTCTCGTGTTGGAGGCAATCGGATTCTTCTTTGTTCGCAAGATCGTGAACATCAAACTTTAGAAAGGGGAATACCGCATGCTGCGCTTTGTTGTATTGATCTCTACCATTGCGGTGTTTCTTGGACTGCTTGCGCTCCTGTATCGCTTCGGAGCGAAGAGCGATGAAATGCAGAAGCGCTTTTCACAGGTGCAGGAGACAGAGCGCACGTACAGCGACGAAGAACTCCGCAAGTCGTTTTCAGAGCGTGTATTCCGCCCGGTGATCCGGCGAGTCTCCGAGGGAATCCGTCGATCAGCCGGAAACAGCAAGCCGGTTGGGCCAAGCAAGGCAAACATCAAGCTGGAAAAGCAGATCAAGTCATCCGGCCTCTCGCTGACGCTGCAGGAATACACGTTTGTCAAGAGCATGCTCGTGCTCGTGTTCATGCTGATAGGCGTTGTATTGTTTCTGTTTCTTCCGCTGACGCTGATGTTCCGGTTCTTTATCATGCTGGTGCTGGCAAATATTCCTCTGTTTGGAACCAGCTACTTTTTAACAAGCCGCGTCAAAAATCGCAAAGAGACGATTCTGCGGGAACTGCCCGAGACGATGGATGTTCTTGTCGTGAGTGTGGAAGCGGGACTCGGCCTTGATGCAGCAATCCTGAGACAGTACGCGAAGAACAAGAACGCCGTTCTGACGGAGCTCAGCGGCGCGATTCGCGAGGTACAGATGGGTGTTCCGCGCAGAACCGCGCTCAAGGAGATGTCGGATCGCTGCGATATCAAGGAGTTGACCGCATTTGTGACCGCGCTGTTGCAGGCAGATCAGCTTGGCGTTCCCGTCAAGAGCGTATTGGAATCGCAGGCAGAGCGCCTTCGTATTGAACGAAAGCAGATGATACAGGCAAAGGCTGCAAAAGCACCGATTAAGATCATGCTGCCGACGGTACTGTTCATCTTTCCGGTGATATTCATCATTTTATTGGGTCCGGCTGCGGTCAGCATCATTCAAACCATCGGTAGCTGACCGGATCCCGGAAAAAGACGGTTGCGAGTCCTGTTGCGATTGACCCGCTGTGAGGCAATGACATGAAGACAGTGAAAATCGAAAAAGACGGAGCATCCATCGCGACCGTATGGCACGCCAAGGGGTACTTTGCTCGCCTGCGCGGACTGCTGGGCAGAACCTTGCAGGAGGACGGAGGACTGTTGCTCACGCCGTGCAGCGCCATCCATACGATCGGCATGGGCTACGCAATCGACGCGATCTATCTGGATCGGCAGGGACGTGTGCTGCGGATTGATGAATCGATCAAACCGGGCAGAGTATTGGCGCCGCAGCGCGGCGCGAGGCATGTGCTGGAGTTGCCGGATGGCAGCGCAAAGCGGCGGAAGATTTTGACAGGCGACAAACTGGAGGTAATCCAATGAGCGAGCGTATCGAACGCACCGAAGAGGGAATAGACTCCCTACGCAACCGCATGGACGCGGATGCGCGGTTTCGCCGTTCTTTGTCCGGCTACGACCCGCAGGATGTGCGCGCATACGTGGAAAACGTAAAGCGCATATTTGCGCAGCAGACGAAGGCCGCGAAGCAAGAGCAGGAGGACCTGATTGCGCAGCTGGACTCTACCAGAAGCGAAATTCAGGCGCGCAACTGCGGAATTAAAAAGTTGAAGGATTTGCTTATTGAGCGGGAATCCCAGCTCAATAGCGCGAATATGCGGATCAATACGCTGTTGCAAACAGTAAAGTCGCATGGTGCGGAGCGGGATGAACTCGAGCGCCTGCGTCAGGAGGCGGCAAGCAGCGGCAACACGGAGCGCATTCTCTCACTGGAAAAGGAGACGCAGCAGCTGCGCTCTGCGGTTGCGCAGGCATCCAACCTCGTCAACACATGGAAGGCAGAGCGTGAGCGCTTGATGGAAGAAAACGACCGCCTGCGCGAAGAGGTCTATTACCTTCGCTCGGTGGCGACCAAGCCCTCAATGGACTATGACACCAACCGTCCGTATACCGCAAACGCGGCATATCAGACTGCATATGATCAGCCGATGCGTCCGACGCATGCCGACGTGATCGCGGCAGAAAACCGCTTTGCAGCGCAAAGCGCGCAGCAGCCGATGCAGCAGACATACCAGCAGCCGGTGCAGCCGGTGGCGCAGCAAACGGCCAGCACGCAACAAAAGGAGTTCTCACAGGTGGCGGATAAGCTCGCAACCATGTTTGCGGAAGCGTATCAGCTGATCAGTCAGTTCAAATCCAATCTGGATGCGCAGCCGGACCCGCAACCGCAGCGCTCGGCGCAGCCCTCGATGCAGATTTTGCGTCCGGAAGCCGTAAACGCGGAGAATTTTTATCCAAGAAGATAATGGGCGTTTAACGAAATGAGACAAGAAAAGCGCAGATGCACGGGCTGGCGGCAGCCGCGCGTTTGCGCTTTTTCTAAAGCATCATCGATTCCGTGAGATGGTTTCTTGCGTTCGGAATTTTTAAGAGCCTCGATTGAGCGGCAGGATGCAAGAGACCGGATCAGGTCTTCTTTTCGTGGTAGGATTGTTCTGTGTTCACACTCCACACATTTTCGCGATCTATCACGCCGCTTTTGATGTTTTTGACCGCCTCGAACGCGGTTGCCATCGAGTGATCCATGTTGTTGTAGCGGTGCTGTCCGTTGCGGCCGATGCAGGTGAGATTGGAGAACGAATCCAAGTATGCTTTCAGCCGGTCGATCTCACTATAGGTGTCGAAATATGCCGGATACGCCTTTTGTACGCGCTCACGGCAGCTGTTGAGAATCCTCGTATCGCGGTTGATGATTCCGATGCGGCTCAGCTCGTCTACCGCGAGAGCAACGCAGTCCTCCTGCGACAGATTCCAGAATTCGTCTCCCTCCGCGCAGAAATATTCCAGCCCGATCCAGACCGTGTGAAGCGGATCCTGCACCATATAGGGTGACCAGTTAT
>JBDKRF010000402.1:0-8916 GCA_039683525.1 Clostridiaceae bacterium | reverse complement strand
AAAAGGCGGTCATGCTCGCGCTGGAGACCATGGAAAACGATCTGATGGACTCCATCAGCAAGGCAAAGCGCTATGTGGACGCGATTCAGTCCCCCTGGCTGAAGATCTACCCAGACCTCGGCAACCTCTGCGCCACGGGGCAGAATATCGAGCAGGAGTTTGCCTGCGGCATGCAGGATATCGTCGCGATCCACCTCAAGGATACGCTGCCGGGCATCGTGCGGGATATCGCCTTTGGGGACGGCAATGTCGACTTTGTTTCGTTCTTCCGACTGCTCGAGCGCGAGCAATACAGCGGCCTATTCGTTGCCGAGATGTGGACGGACGAAACGGAGCAGTCGATTCAGGCGGCGAAGGACGCGCGCCTTTTCCTCTCGGACAAGATCGCGCGGGCGCAGCAACTCTGACGAAATAAACCTGCGGTCGTGAACCGCCCACGAGGAGAACACATGAGAATAACAGGCATTAAGCGCCTTACGAAAGAAAATTTTGAGCAGTACGGTTCCTACGCAAGCATTCTGGAACCGACCGGCCCTTGCTTTGGCGAGGAACCGGTGCTGTTCTATCGCGATATGGTGCAGCAAAGCCTCGGTTTTGCCAGCGCGGCCTCCTATTCGACCTGCGTGGTCAGCCAACACCCGTGGGTGATTACAAACTCGGAAGTGCACGATTACTGCCATGAGACGATTCTCTGCCTCGACGGGGATTATCTGATGCATGTTGCCCCTGCTACGTTTGACAAGGCGATTCCGGCGGATCAGATCGAGGTGTTTTTAATTCCCAAAGGTACGCTCGTCAACGTCAAGGCCGGCGTCTGGCATCAGGCGGGATTTCCGTACGGCTACGACAAGGTGCATATTCTCTGCGTGTTGCCGGAGCGAACGTATGCGCGGGACTGCTACTGCTTTGACCTCGCGAAAAAGGATCAGATTGAAGTCGTTTCTGAGTTTGTGGATTGATCTCAACGCTGAGAATCGGAATTGATTTCCTCATGCGCTTTCGGTATGATTGCGATAGGTAAGCATCCTTTGTTTTTCGCATATCTTTTCGTGTAAGCAAAGCAATCGTTGAAATCGTATTTACATGCAACCGGGAGGATCGGATGGCAGAACAATACCTGCTCGGGCTGGATAACGGCGGCACGGTCACAAAAGCCGCGCTTTACCGCACGGACGGTGCGGAGATTGCGGTCTCGGGCATTCAGGTGAAGCCGATCATGGAAAAGATCGGCTTTGTGGAGCGCGACATGGCAGATCTCTGGCAGGCGAACGCAAAGGCAATTCGCGACGTGCTGGAGAAATCCGGCGTGAACGCTTCGGACATCATCGGCGTTGCGGTCACGGGACACGGCTGCGGCGCTTATTTTATAGACGCCGAAGGAAACCCTGCGGCAAACGGCATCATCTCCACCGATACCCGCGCGAAGGACTATGTCGAGCGTTGGAACGCGGACGGAACGTATGACCGACTATTGCCGCTGACTATGCAGATCATCTGGGCGGGGCAGACGCTGCCCATCGTCGCCTGGCACAAGGACAATCGTCCAGATGTGCTGGCGCGCACAGATAAGGTTCTTTCCTGCAAGGACTACATCCGCTTCTGCCTCACGGGAGAGGCGTATACGGAGCTGACCGACGTTTCGGTCGCAAACGGCATCAATCTCAATACGATCGCCTACGACGACGCGATCTTTGACGCATTCGGCATCCACGATTACAAGCGGCTGTTTGCGCCGCTGCGGAAATGCACCGACGTGTGCGGCACCGTCAGCGAGAAAGCCGCGCGGGAGACCGGGCTTGTCGCAGGTACCCCCGTTGCGGGCGGGCTTTGCGACGTTGCCGCCTGTTGCATCGGGACCGGCGTGACCTCGCCGGATAAGATGTGCATGGTTGCGGGCACGTGGAGCATCAATGAGTTCTTATCGGAAAAACCGATTGCGTCCAAGCAACTCTTTCAAAACGCGCTGTACTGCATGGACGACTACTGGATGATCCTTGAGAACAGCATGACCTCCGCAAGCAACCTTGAATGGTTTGTCAAAAACCTGATGGGCGAGGAAAAGCAGCAGGCGCAGTCCACGGGCGGCAACGTATTTACCATAGCAGATCGCATGGTTTCTTCCATTGCGCCTAAGGATTGCCCGATCATCTTCCTGCCGTTTCTGTTTGGCACCAACGTCAACGCCGACGCAAAGGCGTGCTTCCTTGGCATCAGCGGGTTGCACACCAAGGCGCATATGCTCCGCGCGGTCTACGAGGGAGTGGCTTTTTCGCACAGGACACATATGGAGAATCTGCTTCGCTTTCGCGAGCGGCCTTCCGGCATCCGCATCTCCGGCGGAGCCGCGCGCTCCCGCGTGTGGGTGGAGATCTTCGCAGACGTGTTCCAGATCCCTGTGGAGGTGTCCGCGGGCAAGGAACTCGGCACCATGGGCGCTGCCATGTGCGCGGGAATCGCCGCAGGCGCATATCGGGATTTTCAACAGGCGGTGGATGTTTTTGCACGCGTGGACTATACCTGTACGCCGAATCCAGCCGCAGCCGGTATCTACGAGGCCAAGTTCAGGCTTTATCAGAAGATCAGCGGGCAGCTCGACGAGAGCTGGAAGGATTGGAAAACGATATTCCGCAACTAGCCGGAAGATCGAATGAGAAACTGTGCAAGGGAAAATCATTTTCAAACATAGTAAACTGTGATACTATATTTCAATATTGATGAACGTGTTTGAGGGCATCCAATGGAATCCAGATATGATATGCAGATGATGGTACATGTTGCCAGAATGTACTATGTTGAGGGGCTCACGCAGCAGAGCATTGCAAAAGAGCTTGGTATCTCCAGATCATATATCTCCATGATTTTGTCCGAAGCCAGAGAGCTCGGCATTGTAGAAATCAACATCAACAACCCGCTGGCAAGCAATGAGGAGCTCGCACGCGAGCTCTCGCAGGCGTTTGGCATCAGCCATTGCTATGTCACGCCGACGGTGGTCACGGCGCTGACGCCGCTGACCAAAATCCTCGCGGCACAGGGCGCGATTGTCGCGGAGAAGCTCATCGAGAACCACTCCACAGTCGGCGTTGCATGGGGCATGACCTGCTACGAGTTCATGAAGGCGTTTTCGGATAACTCCGGTTTGTTCGATGTCAACGTCGTTCCGCTCATCGGTGGCTCGCATCACCTTTCATCCGAATATCAACTCAACGAGATGGTTCGCCTCTTTGCCGAGAAGCTCAAAGGCACACCGTCGTTTATCTATGCGCCCGCGCTGGCTGAATCCATCGAGGATAAAGCGCTGCATATGAAGAGCCAGTACATGCAATCCATCGCGGAGAAATGGCGTAAGATCGACGTTGCCGTCGTCGGCGTCGGTTCCCCGCCGGAATATTACAGCGACAAGAGCCAGTTTGATCCCGTTGCGCTGCACAGATCCTATGAAGACAATCCGGAGAAAACGGTCGGGGATATCGGCGCGCGCAGGTTTAATATTCAGGGGCAGTTCCTGAAGAACGACTACAACGAGCGCATCATGGGCATCGACGAAGAAGGGCTCAAGAGCGCGAAAAACGTGCTCAGCATCGCAGCGGGCCACCACAAGGTGCTCTCCATCATCGGCGCACTCAGGCTCAATATCATCACGCATTTTGTAACGGACGAGAGCACGGCAAAGACGATCCTCTCGTTGGTATAAGCAGTCGATAACAAAAACCGCGGCATCTGCCGCGGTTTTTGTTTTGCAACCAAGTATCGTTTCCTGTTGCGCCCAAAGGGCGCAATTCTTATTTTTCGCTTAATATCGCGAGCGCAGCGCTACGGTCGGTGATCAGCACGTCGATGTACTTGCCCTTGAGTGCTCCCGTGATGATGTCCTTCTTCTCCTCGCCGCACGCCACACCGATCACGGTCGGGATGCGCTTGAGGTCGTCGAGCGTAGCGGAGATGATGCGGTCCATGATCGGCGTTTCGCAGGGATGGCCGTCGATGTCGATGTATCGTCCGCAGATATCGCCCACCGCGCCTTCGCTACGGAGGGTTTGCGCATCTTCCATGCTGATGTGCCCGGAGCGGAACTGCGCACTGAGCTCCGGCCGTGTGGAGCCGAGGCCAACGACGGCCACCTTCGCGCTGGCTAGCCGCTGAAAATGCTCCTGAATGTGCGGCTCGTCCATCAATAGATCGCGTAGCACTTTGCTCTTGACCATAAACGGCGCCTGCAGCAGATAACTGTCGCCGTTGAAAGCACTGGCGAGCGTCAGCGCGAGGGCGTTTGCATCGGTGTCCATGGTCTTGTTGCCGATTCCGCCGAGCAGTTGAATCACGTCTACGCGCTTATAGGCGTTGTGGCGGACGTTTTTGACCACGTAGCTGAGCGTCGTGCCCCAGGCTATGGCGAGCAGCACACCGTTTTCGAGGAACGACTCTAGATAGATCGCGGCGGCAGCGCCTACGTTTTGCTTGCTTTCTTCGAGCGTGTGGCTGCTGGGCGCTACGATCACATGCCGGATGCCGAAGCGATCCTCGATCCTCTTGGCGAGCTCGATGCCGAAGGAGGAGATATCGTCGATGCGGATTTGCACGATGCCGGAGGAGATAGAGGACTTGAGCAGGCGCGAAACCGTTGGGCGCGAAACATGCACCTCCTGCGCGATCTCTTCCTGCGAGCGGCCTTCTATATAGTAGAGCTTGGCGACCTTGATCAGAAGATCGCGTTTTTCGTCGATCGGCTGCGGCATAGATACACTCCTCCTCACGATGGTTTGAATATAGTGCATCCTCGGCACAATGTCAAGCACAATGAGATCATTTGTTAACAATACAACCATAAATGAACGTAAAATCAAAGCAACTGTCACGTAAAAACCAGAACAGAAGCGAAAACGTGAACATATGTGCATAATGCGGCCAAATAGTTGACATAAAAAGCCGGCATACCTATAGTGAAAGCATACAGAAACAACGGAACAAATTGGAGCAAACACCATGAAACAAGTATCTGCATCCATCCTCTCGGCGAACTGGCTCAGGCTGGGCGAGGAGCTCAAGCGGGCGGAAGAAGCCGGATGTGACTGCATCCATGTGGACATCACCGACGGGCATTTTGTCTCAAACCTCACGATGGGCATGGACATCACGCGCGCGGTCTGCGGGGCAACCAACCTTCGCACGGATGTTCACCTGATGATCGAGGAGCCGGGCCGATTCATCGCAGCGTTTGCGGACGCGGGTGCGGACTCGATCACCTTCCACCACGAGGCGACGGCGCATCCCTTTGAGTTGATCCGCGAGATCAAGAAGCACGGCAAGCTCGCGGGCGTAGCGCTCGATCCCGCAACGCCGGTGGAAGCCATCGAGCACTATCTCGATCAGGTTGATCTGGTGCTGCTGGTTGCGGTCTGCGTGGGCTTTGGCGGGCAGAAGTTCATCGACGCGGTGGATGAGAAGATCAAGCGGCTCGCGAAGATGCGAAAAGACAAAGACTTACATTTCGAGATACAGGTGGACGGCGGCATCAACACGGGTAACGGCGCCGAGAAGCGCGCGCTCGGCGTGGATAACCTCGTCGGCGGGTCAATGATCTTCCTCTCCGAGGACATCAAAGATACCGTTCGGCTGCTGAAAGCCTGAACAAGTGATCAGTTATTCCTTTCAAGTCAATCATCAAAATCACAAGATTTCCAATCATAAAGAAAGAATCAACAGGAGGAACCAACATGAGTCTCAACAGTGATGCCATCATTGGCAAAGTGTGCGTCGTTACCGGAGCTGCAAAGAGCATCGGCTTCGCCATCGCGCAGAAGTATGCCGAGCAGGGCGCAAAAGTGGTGCTGATCGATATCGATCCGCTCGTCATGGAATCCGCGAAGTCGCTCGCAGACAAGGGCTATACCGCCAAGGGGTACATCCTCAACATCACCAACCGCGACGCCGTGCTCCAGTGCTTTGCGGACATCGTCGCAACCTACGGCGATATCTACACGCTGGTCAACAATGCGGGCGTGGTCGATACCCGCCCGTTTGAAGAGAACGACGAAGCCATCCTCGACAAGATGTTTAAGGTCAACGTCTACGGCACGACCTACTGCATCCAGGGTGCTCTACCGAGCATGAAGAAGAACCACGGCGGCAAGATCATCAACTTTGCCAGCAAGTCCGGCAAGACCGGCTCCGCCCTCATGGCGCCTTACAGCGCGGCAAAGGGAGCTGTGATCGTGCTCACGCAAGCGCTGGCGTTTGAAGTCGCGAAAGACAACATCAACGTCAACGCGATCTGCCCGGGCATCACGGATGCAACAGGCGTATGGTCCTCCGTCAGCCGCGGCTACGTCGAAAACATGAAGATGGAGCGCGACGCGATCGTCAAGAAGTTTACGGAAAAAGTACCGCTTGGCAGACTCACGGACATTCAGGATGTCGTGGAGTTTGTGTTCTTCCTGACCGCGAGTGCGGACTACTGCACGGGTCAGGCGTTCAACATCACCGGCGGCAGAGAGATGCACTAAGCTGCACATATAGGAGGATAGTATGGATCTGAATTTGAAAGGCAAGACCGCCATCGTCACCGGCGGCACAACGGGGCTTGGCGCGGGCATCTGCGATGTTCTCGCGGAAGAGGGCATGAACGTCATCGCGAACTACCTCTTTGACCCCGAGGGCGCGGAGAAGTTCGCAACCGAACTCAGCGCGAAATACGGCACCAAGTGCGTCGCTATGTACGGCGACATCTCCAAAGCCGAAGACATCGACAAGGTCTTCGTGCAAGCGGAAGAGATTTACGGACACGTGGATGTGCTGGTCAACAACGCGGGCATCTGGCCCACGACGCCGATCGAGAAGATGAGCGACGAAGAGTGGAAAAAGGTCATCGACATCGACCTCAACGGCACGTTTATGTTCTCTAAGCGCGCGGCAATCCATTTTCTTAAGCATGACGTTAAGGGTCACATCGTGAGCATCTCCAGCAAATCCGGCTTTACCGTCTCCTCGCCGGATCACGCGCACTATGTCTCGGCAAAAGGCGCAGTGAACATGATGACCAAGGCGCTTGCGCGCGAGTTTTCGTCCCGCGGGATCATCGTCAACGGCGTGGCGCCCGGCATGGTGCGCACCCCCATCAACGAGGACAAACTCTCCCAACCGGAATGGCTCAAGTACTATGAGGATCGTATTCCCGTCGGCCGCGTGTCCACCGCGCGGGAGGTGGCCTACACCGTTGCGTTCCTCGCCTCGGAAAAAGGCATGTACATCGCGGGCGCGATCGTAGATGTGACCGGCGGTATGCTGATTTAATCGTAAGTTCGATAAATTTGAAAAATTGACGGAGGAAGAAACAAGTGGAAAAGCAGGCATTGGGTCTCGTGGAAACCAAGGGTCTCGTCGGCGCGATTGAAGCAGCCGACGCGATGGTCAAGGCCGCCAACGTGACATTGGTTGGAAAAGAGAAGATCGGTTCCGGCCTCGTCACCGTCATGGTGCGCGGGGATGTCGGCGCGGTGAAAGCCAGCGTGGACGCAGGAGCCGCCGCGGCCAAGCGCGTTGGCGAGTTGTATTCGGTGCACGTGATTCCGCGTCCGCACGAAGACGTGGAAAGCATCCTGCTCAAGTAACGGGAAAGAATGGGGAATCATATGGAAAAGCAAGCGCTCGGGATGGTGGAAACCAAAGGGTTGGTCGCAGCGATTGAAGCAGCCGACGCGATGGTCAAGGCCGCCAATGTGCAGCTCATCGGCAAAGAGAAGATCGGTTCGGGACTCGTCACGGTCATGGTGCGCGGGGATGTCGGCGCGGTGAAAGCCAGCGTCGAAGCAGGCGCCGCGGCAGCAAAGCGGGTCGGCGAACTGGTTTCGGTGCATGTCATTCCGCGCCCGCATGAGGATGTCGAAGGAATTTTGCTCAAGTAAGAGGAGCAGAAACGCGCACCAAACGGCAATAGGAGAAGAATATGGATATCGATAAACTCATTCAGGATGCGGTCAAAAAGATCATGACCGACGGGCCGGAAACGCAGGCGTCTGCGGGCAGATACGACGCATCCTACGCCAAATACATGGATCATACGGTGCTCAAACCCGAAACCACGCGCGAAACGGTCAAGCGCTTCTGCGACGAAGCCAAGGAATACGGCTTCGCGAGCGTCTGCATCAATCCCGCGCATGTGGTGTATGTCGCCGAACAGCTCAAGGGCACAAACGTGAAGACCTGCTGCGTCATCGGCTTCCCTCTGGGCGCGAACACCTCGTTCATCAAAGCGCTGGAGGCCATGGAGGCCGTCAAGAACGGCGCGGATGAAGTCGACATGGTGATCAACATCGGCGCGCTGAAGGATCAGAACTACACGCTCGTCTATGAGGACATCAAGGCGGTTGTGGACGCGGCGCACCCCAAGGCGATCGTCAAGGTCATCATCGAGACCAGCGCGCTCACCGACGAGGAGAAGGTCATCGCCTGCGAACTCGCCAAGCGCGCCAAGGCGGACTTCGTCAAGACCTCCACCGGTTTTGGCAGCGGAGGCGCTACCGTAGACGACGTGCGGCTGATGAAGCGCACGGTGGGCGATGCCTGCCGCGTCAAGGCCAGCACTGGCATCAACGACCGCGCGACCACGGATAAGATGTTAGCTGCGGGCGCGGTGCGCATGGGCACGAGCAAGGGCATGCTCATCGTCAAAGATGAGAAACCCGCGAAAGACGCGCCGGTCGTTTATTAAGAAGAAAGGCGAATGTGACACATGGAAGCGACGACGGAACGGGCAGTGGTGCAGCGTCTGGTGACAGAGCGCATCGTGAAAACCGCATATGAACAGACAGGCAAGCGATTTGTTCCCGCGGCCGGTTCCAACCGCCATATCCATGTGTCTGCGCAGGATCTGGAGTCGCTTTTTGGCAAGGGATATGCGCTCAAACCGGAGCGCGCGCTCTC
>JBDKRF010000401.1:0-5836 GCA_039683525.1 Clostridiaceae bacterium | reverse complement strand
ATTTGGTGTCAATTGCGCTACTCATTGCGCACCTCCGATCCGATCAGTGATATTCAAAAGCAGTGATAGCAGCGTGAACGAGATAAAAGCTGCAATTCTCCACCGCCTCGGCAGAACCGACGCGCCGTAGATTGCGGCAAGTATGCCGAAATACAGGGCCATGATCATGACTGGCCTCCTTCCACGCACGGGAACTCGTGATACTCCACCCCGTCGAGCAGGTGGCCCGAGCGGGCCTTGCCGCATCTGAATACTTGTTCTTCGACTCCGTTTTGAAACTCGAACGAACCAGAATTGTCTGCGAGGTTCACATGCCCGTTTTTGCCTACAAAAGCATATGCGGCGTGGTCAAAAGATACATCCCCATCCGCGATCTGCGTGCATGGTAACCACTCTCCCCACTGCTTGAAGAAGAACGGCACGCCAGCCGCTTTGCACTGGTCCCGCAGGCTCCGCGCCCAGTCTGGGTGCATTGGCCTCGCCTTCGGGCCGCTCTCGCCGCCGCAGATCACCCAGTCGATGCCCTTTGCCCATCCGAATTCATTTCCGGGAATGTGCGCCAGAGGCTTCATGAAGAAATCAAGGTCAATTGGCCCCAGTAAAGGCTCGCAGCTCAGGAACCTATCCCGCGCCGGAATCTTGAGCAGCTCCGGTATGCGCTCGTCCGCCATCTCCTGATTCTCGACCGTCGCACCTATCCAGACGTTTTTGGGAGCGCCTATGTGACAACTCCACATGTGTATCCAATCAGATGATGGGTGTTCGGGAGCGGTCGGGTCATCGCTCGTCTGTCCGTCCCGATAGCCAGCCGCCCATAAGTCCGCGACGCCCATCTGAATCTGCCACAATTCTGGACTCTTGGTAAGCAGTTGAAACGTGACATGCGGGCATAGCTGTATCGTTTCGAGCAAGTAGACCAGCCATTCAATCGGCACGTCTGGGTCGAGCCAGTCGCCCATGCTTTCAACGAAGCATAGGACGCGACAGGCTTCTTCCGCAGCCTCATGCGTAGGCTTGTATGGATTTGCGAGTTCCTGCCGGTAGCATTCCCGCAATTTCAGTGCGCGGCGTTCGAGCTTCAGGCATTCGGCGCGTGCCTTCTCAAGCCTAGGCATTCTCTTCCCCTGCCAGTTGACGCCTCCGTGGTAACGCTTGTCCAACGCTTCCGCGTAGCAGTTTGCGCAAGCTGGTGATTTTTTCTTACATCCCCACCAGAAGTTTACAGTGTGGTTTGTCCATTCGATCTTCGTGTTAAGCATGGGGAGCCTCCGTTTCCATTGCCTGTGCCTTTGGTGCGGGCAATGCCCACGCGGGCGGAGTCATATCAAAGACGCGCCCATCATCCTCCCGGAGCGGCATCAAGAGGCAGTATAATGCGCACCTGTGATGTAGTCTGTCTTCCAGAACGATGACGACAACGCTGTTAGGATCGTCGGATGCGGGCTGTATGTGTATCGCCGTCGTGACACCGGGGCATAGCAGCTTCTCCGCTTTGTAAATGTCGGCCAAGTACCTCGCCTGAATCGTCGAACGCCCATGCTTGGTGGCAGTGAGCTTCGGCGGGACGATCTTGCGCCAGTCCGGGAACGTGCCGACGCGACTATTATCTTCCGCCACCTTTTTGACGGACGTTCGGTCAATGATAGTGATGACTCCGCTCTCGACTGTGATGATCACGTTGCCAGAATCAAGCGGCTTTTCGACCGCTCGGATCATCTCTACTGGTATCGAAAATGCGGCAGACAGACCGTCCTCGCCGCAAGCCTTGGATTCGATAAGGACCAGTCGACGGCCATCAGTTGAGATGAGTCGCACATGCTCGTCCGCGATCTCCACGCGAATACACCTGAGCATGTATCGCGCCTCATCCTCGGAGGCAAAGATGGCCGCGGCTTTCAGTTCATTGAGAGGGATACTGATTGTGAACTTGTCCATTACGCTGCCCTCCCTTCGTTCAGCGCGGCCAACTTGCGGAAGATGCCCGGTCCGTAGATCGTGCGAAGCATCTCGCGGCGATGTGCCACGGCGAGGCGGAAGGCTTCTTTCTCGCCATATTTCTTGATCGAGAACGAGGTGCATTTCTGCACGCCCGGCTCCGGTCTCCAAGTGACGGAGTAAACCTCGCTGATCGTGCCGTTCGGTCCTTTTTTGCTGGTCCGGCAGACGCCGATGACGCCCGTTGTATTGCGGCAGTCGCGGTAAGCGATGCGGCGCGCACGCGGGGCCGGTGCGATCTTGGCAAGCTCCGCGTGGAGCGTGTCGCGGTAGGTCCGCGCGAGGGCCAGTGCCTTGTCGCCGCCTCCGAGTTTCGCGTCGCTGAACAGGCGGGAGTATATCTTGCCGTTCTTGTATCCGCGCACGAACCAGCCGTGCGTGCTGCCGCTGTCTATGCGGCTGATGCCCTTGTTGTTGTCCATTGTATTGTTCGTTCGTTGTTTATTGTTACTTAACGTAAAAGAATCCCAACCTTCCCCTGCATGGGAAGAAGGGCAGCGGTCGAGCGTTTCGAATCACGAAGCCCCAGCAGCCGGGTTGGAGCCAGACCGAAGGGTGCGCCTGAACGCAGTCCGCGATTTCGGCAATGCCGACGATGCCGCCCAGCATAAAGGCTTCACGCGGCGGGATTATGACCGTTTTGCGCACTGCTGCCGTAGCGGTGATTTCTTCGAGGAGTTCGATGTCGTCGAACGCTTGCGTTGTTTTGGCTGCATGTATCAGAAACTGCCCACGGTATTGCGTGTACCACGAGCGGTTCTCAATGTCCTTGACGCCTTCAGCAATTAGCCATGCGTAGGGCTGGTGAATCGAGAGCGCAGGGATGCCGCGCAGTTCTTCGGGGAGTGGGGTTGCATCCATTAAGCTCTCCCTCCTTTCAGCGCCTGCATGACGGCGGGACAGTTCCCTGCGCGGCATACCGCCACGAGGTCAGCGAGAGCGCCCCAGTTTCCGCAATCGAGGCCGTAGGCTCCATTATTGAGCAGTTTTGCGAAGTCGCGCGCGGCTTGCGCGCCGCGTTCCGACAGATTGAGTTGCCGCACTTGCGCGGTTATATCGACGATTCGAGCCGGAATTACTTCCGGTATGTCCACTGTGTCCATTTGTGTTTTCTGTTCGTTGTTTGCGGGTAGAACCCGCGTAAAGGGGTGTTTTAGGCGACGTTCGCCTTTGCGGGCGCGATTGTGCCCGTAATGTCGTTTCGCTGGCTCCAAACCGCCGCCACGAGTGCCCTTGCAAGCCCGCACGGGACGGCGTTGCCGATCTGTTTGACGATCTCCGTCTTGTTGCCGCTGAATTTGTAGTCGCGCGGAAAACCCTGCGCGGCAGCCAGCTCGTGCGGTTGCAACATACGGAAGCGGATGTCGAGGAGGTAGCGTTCGCCGTCGATCTCCACGACCGGATGCACGAGGGCGAATCGCTCCTTCGTTGTGGCCGTGGGCATGGGAGCGTCCACGCTCCGCGCAGTGCCCTGCCCGTAGTATTCGACAAGAAAGGGTTGCACGAGGCTGATTGCCCCGGCGGTCGCAACCGTCGGGCAGGGTTGTGAAACTGGCCGTGCCACGCCGTCCGATTGCTGCGGTATCAGCATCGGCTCAACGACACCATGTCGTGCCTTTGTTGTTATCGTAGAGATAGGGGCATCTGGACCTGTATATCCCTTTCCTCCACTTTGGTTATCCCATGATACGATGAAAGGTTCGACGACGCCATGATGCATACCGCCCGCCGTGATCGTGCCAAGCGGCTTATCGCAGCTCGCATTAGTTGTTTTGAGTTGTTCGTCGGACGTGCCATGCATTTCGATCATATATGGCTGCATCAGCCCGTAATGTTCTTCTGTTGTGCATGTGCCTATCGGTTCATCTACGCTTTCCGCGTCGCTGTTGTTCTGGAATCTGACAAGGCACGGTTGAATGACTCGTTCGCCTCGCGCTTCGCACGTCACGGTCTGTAAGGGCCGGTCAACGGAACGAGTTTCGGAACCCGTCTTGCCCGGGACGAGAAATGTTTTTACGCCGTATTTGCGTAAGCCCGCCTCGATGCGCTTGAGCGTTTTGAGCGCGAGCGGACGCTTGCGGGCAAATATCGACTCGCCCCGTAAGGACCAGTCGATGATTTCGCGGGCAGTTCTCCACGGACGAGTAGAGCCGAAGAGGTCTGTTGCCCCTTTTGCGGTGTGTGTCGGATTCGGCCAGACGATCTTTCGCTTGCCGCGCACGGCTTGCACGAACAGGCGATGCCGCGTGGTCGGGTCGCCGTAGTCGGCAGCACACAACACGCGCCAGTCAACACGGTAGCCAAGAGAGCGGAGCGCCGCAACCCATGCCGCGAACGTCCTGCCGCGTTTCGACTTAAGCGGTCGCAGGTCGTCGCCAAGCCCGCCCCACGTTTCAAACTCCGGCACGTTCTCGACGAGCACGACTTCGGGGCGAAGGGCTTCGGCCCAGCGCACGACTGCCCATGCCGTTGAACGGCTTTGATCGCTGCATGGCCTGCCGCCGCGTGCAACGCTGTGATGCGTGCATTCAGGACTGGCCCAAAGCACATCCAGTTTCCCGTCGGGGAAGAGGTCGCGCGGGCTTACGTCGTCGAGGTTCGTGCAAAGGGTTCGAGCACCTGGGTGATTGGCCGCGTGTGTCGCGACCGCGATGTCCCAGTGATTGATTGCCGTCAGGCGCGGCGTGAAGCCAAGAGCCTTCAGAGCTTGTTCCGCGCCGGTCGAGGTTCCGCCTGCTCCGCAAAAGAGGTCTGCTATGTTGATGATGTTGTTCATATTCGTTCGTTTGGGTATAAAAAAGCCCCGGCAGGTTTGGCCTGTCGGGGCGGGGAAAGATGTGATGTGAAGCAGTTTAGATACTGGCCTTGAACCAATCCATTCCGTTGTTTTCGGTTGACCTGACGTGAGCCGCAACTTGCTTCCCATTGCGATCACGGATTACGCACTTATCGGCGGTAGTTCCGTAGCTCTCCGCCCATTCGCGGGCAGCAGCGATAGTGTCAAACTGAGACTCCGGGCCGTTAGCCCAACTTGAGCCGAACAGTTTAGCGGAAAACTTCTTGGCAGGCTTGGGGTTGAATCGGTGAGACTTCGCATTCCAACCATCTCTGTCCGCATCACCCCGGTAGGACTCGTCCTCTATGGCATAACGATGGGCGATACGTAGAATTCGGTCTTCGGCGTTATCTTCTGCCTGCATTTCGTGGTGACCGGAAGAAGCCAGCGGGCGTGCGCCTTCGCGCCAGCGTTTTACTTCAACAATGAAACAGCCAGTCCCCCCCCCGTTCGTTCTCTTCCTCGAACGCAGCGCAATCGCCTGCAATCAAGTTATTGGCATGTTCTTTTGCGGCCTGCACATTCACGAGGTCGATGATTTCATTCAGTGTCTTCATTTTGTTGTGCCGGTATTAACGTGCTGGCTCCGCACGGTGGTTTGTTTGGATTGTGTTTACGCTTGATAATAACGCAAGTAATCGTTTGCTACACGGTGGTGCAGAGGTATGAATCTGCGTCCATGCAGGCGGCGCGGACGTTGCCAGCCGCGCCAAAGGCGATTTGCGCGGCGGTCTGTGGCTTTATTTCGGGCCAGTTCCGGTTGAGGAAGGTCGCAATCTCTTCATCGGTTGGCGATTCAACCTTCACTGCTTGCAAGCGCGTTTGGAAGCGCGGAGTGAGCTGCGATAGGTCGAGGTTGCTCGTGCAGATGATTGCGCGGTGCGTTGGCATTTCGTCCATCAGGGAGAGCATGGCGTCCTGCGCGTCACGGGGCATGACGTCCACCTCGTTGATGATCTTCACCTGCCAGTCTCCAAAGAGGCTTGAACAGGCAAACGCCGACTG
>JBDKRF010000400.1:0-4672 GCA_039683525.1 Clostridiaceae bacterium | reverse complement strand
TTCGCAGTTTGCCGCATAGTAGCTATGCACGAAGTAGACGCAATCGCCCTCCTTGATGTAGCGAAATAGCGGATGCACGGGCTGTGTCAGCTTCAGCGCGTTCCAGCCGATGTGCGGCACCTTCAGGTTTGCGGGGATCCGCGGGCGCATGTCGACGACATCCCCCGCGATGAGTCCCAGCCCCTTGTGTTCGCCGTATTCAAAGCTTCGATCAAACAGCATCTGCATGCCGAGGCAGATGCCCAGCAGCGGCTTCCCCGCCTTTGCCTGCTCGATCACGACCGTGTCCAGCCCGGTTGCGCGCAGCTTCTTTGCCGCGTCCTCAAACGCGCCCACGCCGGGCAGAATGATCTTCTCCGCCGCTCGAAGGTCCTCCGCGTTTCGGGTCACGATGGCGCTTGCTCCGATCATCGAAAGCGAGCTTTTCAGCGAAAACAGGTTGCCGACGCCGTAGTCTACGATTGCGATCATGTCACAGCACGCCCTTCGTCGAGGGGATTTCTTCCGCGTAGACGGGATCGACGGAGACCGCCTGTTTGAGCGCGCGGCCTAGGGCCTTAAACATCGCCTCCACGATGTGGTGCGAGTTTTCGCCGTCGAGCTGCTTTAGGTGCAGCGTGATGCCAGCCGTGCGGGTCAGCGCGAGGAAAAACTCCTGCACAAGCTCGGTGTCAAACGTGCCGATCTTCTGGGACGGGATATTCGCGCTGTAGCGAAGCCCACCTCTGCCGGAGAGATCCACCGCGCAGAGTACCAGTGCCTCGTCCATCGGCAGCAGCTCGCTGCCGTAGCGCACGATGCCGCGCTTTTCGCTGAGCGCCGCTTTCAGCGCCTCACCCAGCGCGATTGCGATATCCTCCACGCTGTGGTGATCGTCCACACGGGTGTCTCCCGCGCAGCGCATGCTCAGGTCAAACCTAGCATGCCGCGCAAAGAGCGTTAGCATGTGGTCTAAGAATCCTACGCCGCTTTCGATGTCGCTCTTGCCGGTTCCGTCGAGATCGAGCGTGAGCGTGATCTCCGTCTCTGCCGTCATGCGATTGCAGGTTGCTGTTCTCATATGTGTACTCATCCTTTCTCCGCGAGGATTTCCTGAATGTTTTTAATCAGTATCTCCATCTGTTCGCGCGTGCCGATCGTGATGCGGCAGAAGTCTTTGATGCGCTCTTTGGATAGGTGCCGCACGAGCACGCCGCGCGATTTCAGCGTTTGATAGAGTTCCTCTCCGCCGATGCGATCGCTTTTGGCGAACACGAAGTTTGCGCACGAGGGCAATACCGTAAAGCCAAGCGTTTTGAGCTGCTGCATCGCCTCCGCGCGAATCTCCATGATCGTTTTCGCGTTTTCTAAATAGTACGCGTCGTCCTCGATCGCGGCGACACCCGCCGCCTGCGTCATGCGATTTACATTATAGGGGTTGATGGAGTATTTCACCGTGTTCAGATCACGAATGAGCGCTTCGCACCCGATGCCGAAGCCCAACCGCGCCCCCGCAAGCGAGCGGCTCTTGGAAAACGTTTGAATCACAAGGAGGTTGTCGTACTTATTCACGAGCGGCACGCAACTTTCGCCGCCGAAGTCGATGTACGCCTCGTCGATGATCACCACGCGGTCGGGATTGCTCCTGACGATCTCCTCGATCTGCCAAACGGGTATGCAAACGCCGGTCGGCGCGTTGGGATTCGCGATCAACACATGCTCTGCTATCCCCAGATAATCGCGGTAGTCGAGCGAAAAATCGTCCTTGAGCGGAATTTCGCGGCTGGGCACCTCGCAAAACCGCGCGTACACAGGGTAAAAGCCGTAGCTGATGTCCGCAAACGCAAACGGATTGTCTCTGTCCCCGAACGCAAGAAACGCAAAGTAGAGAATCTCGTCCGAGCCGTTGACCGGTAACACGTTCTTCGGCTCCACGCCGTAGAGCTTCGCCGCCGCGCTCTTGAGCTCCGTACACTCCGGATCGGAGTAGAGGTTCAGCCTTCCGGCTTCATATTCCGCCGCCGCGATCACGCGCGGAGAGGGTGGAAACGGAGATTCGTTCGTGTTCAGCTTGACGTATTTCATGTCCCGCGGCTGCTCACCGGGAACATAGGGCGTCAAGGTCGCGTATTTCGCGCTCAAAAACCGGCTCATGCGTTTGTCTCCCTGTTGCGAATCAGCGCCGCGCGCGCGTGCGCCTCCAGCCCTTCCGCGCGGGCGAATACGGCAATTTTGTCCGCCAGCTCCGCGAGTGCTTCTCTGGAAAAATAGGTGTACTGCGTCTTCTTGATAAAGTCGTCCACCCCAAGCGGACTGGAAAACCGCGCGGTTCCGCTGGTCGGTAGCGTGTGGTTCGGCCCCGCGAGATAGTCGCCCAGCGACTCCGGGCAGTCGTTGCCGAGGAACACGGAACCCGCGTTCTTGACGTAGGCCAGATACCGCTCCGGCTCGTGCACGCAGAGTTCCAGATGCTCCGGTGCTAAGTCGTTGGCTAGATCAATCGCGCACAGCAGATCGTTTGTCACGATGATCTTGCCGTTGTTCTCGATCGAGGCTCTCGCGATCGCTTCGCGCGGAAGCGAACTCAGCTGGCGCTCGACCTCCTCGCTGACCTCGAGCGCAAGCGCGGAATTGTTTGTAATCAGCACAGCAGACGAAAGCGCGTCGTGCTCCGCCTGACTGAGTAAGTCCGCCGCGACAAACGCGGGCGTCGCCGTTTCGTCCGCGACGATGAGGATTTCGCTGGGCCCTGCGATCATATCGATCGCGACTCGCCCAAACACCTGCCGCTTTGCCTCCGCGACAAACGCATTGCCAGGGCCTACGATCTTATCCACCTTCGGCACGGTTCCAGTGCCGTAAGCAAGCGCCGCAATCGCCTGCGCCCCGCCAGCCATAAACACACGATCCACACCCGCAAGCTTCGCCGCGGCGAGGATGGGAGCAGCGATTTTGCCGCGCTCGTTCGGCGGGGAGACCATCACCACAAGCGAGCAACCAGCAAGCTTTGCGGGAATCGCGTTCATGAACACGGTGGAAGGGTAGCTTGCCGTACCGCCCGGAATATAAAGCCCGACCTTCTCGATGGGCGTGATCTTCTGCCCCATATAGACGCCGTTCGGGCGCTCCAGGCGAAACCCTTCGCGCAGTTGCATACTGTGAAACGCACGGATGTTCTCCGCAGCGACCTGCATCGCGTCAAGCAGATCCGCGGGCATCGAAAGCAGCGCGTCGTCCAGCTCCGCCTGCGTCACCTCCAGGTTGGTCAGCTCCGCGCGGTCAAACTTCTTTGCGTAGGCAAACAGCGCGCGGTCGCCGTTTTGCGCGACATCCGCAATGATTCCCCGCACGATCTCCTCCACGCCGCTGTCCTCCAGCCTGCGCAGAAAGAGGGTGCTCTTGTCGATTTCGTTGTAATCCAGTATCTTCATGCGTTCACCGCCTGTTCGAGTCTTCGTCTGAGCGACTCAATCTCTTCGCCTTTGAATTTATAATGCGCTTTGTTGGCGATCAGCCTCGCGCTGATGGGCTCGATCTCTTCGAGTACGCCAAGCCCGTTTTCCGCGAGCGTCTTCCCCGTCTCCACGATGTCCACGATCACATCCGAAAGCCCCAGAATCGGAGCGAGCTCGATGGAGCCGTTGAGGCGGATGACGTCGATCTCGCGGCTCTGCGCGGCGTAAAAGCGGCGCGCAATGGCGGGAAACTTCGTGGCAACCCGCAGGATGCCCGTGTGCGAATCGGTAAAATCCTTGTACCCTGCCACGCACATCCGGCATTTGCCGATGCCCAGATCCAGCAGCTCGTAGACGTCCGGCGCGTACTCTAAGAGGATATCCCTGCCCGCTACGCCGATATCGGCGGCGCCGCGCTCGACATAGATCGCCACGTCCGAAGGCTTCACCCAGAAGTAGCGCACGCCCGCCCGCTCATTTTCAAACGTGAGCTTTCGGTTTTCCTCCAGAAGCTCCGGGCAATCATACCCTGCGCGCGCAAAGAGGGAGTAGGCTTTCTCGCCGAGCCGGCCTTTCGGCAGGGCGACGTTTATCATGCGCTTCATGCGTTAGTCTCCATCATAATACTCAAAAACATGCTTCCATCTTGTTCTGGTTGAATCGTGCGCTTCATGCGTCTATCTCCTTTGTGAGCCGGACGATCTCGCGGCAGGTGGGGCAAGGCTCATCCTCCCGCTGTACGCGGAAACTCATGCCCCGCGCGCGTAGCCGCTCTGTTGCGCGTACGATCTCCAGCGGGTCTGTGGCGTCGTCGTAGAGTACGAGCGCCTCCGCCTCCAGCGCGGGTTTCGTCGTGAGATGGCGCTCCAGTTGGTCAAGATAGACCGCAAAGCCAATCGCCTCGCCGTGTTTACCCATGCGCAAAAGCAGGTTGTCATAGCGCCCGCCCGCGAGGATACCCGCCGGAATCCCCTCAACAAACCCGCGAAACACGAGGCCGTTGTAGTAGTCCATATCGTTGACGACCGAGAAGTCGAGATTGACGTTTTGAATGCCGTAAGCTTTGAGCATGTCGCTCATGCGCCGAAGCCCAGCGAGCGCTTCCCGGCTCGTCTGCGGCAGATCAAGCGCTTCCACGCTAGTGAGCGTCTCGTCAAGCGGGCCGAAGGCTACGACCAGCGCATGGAGCCGCTGTGCCGTGCGGTCGGTTACGCCCAGCTCCGCGCAGGCGGCAGATA